>JAURNB010000240.1 GCA_030830415.1 Acidimicrobiales bacterium
AATTGCCAACTGACAACTCTTGCGCAGTTTGATGCGGAACAAGTAGATAGCCTCGCCCGTCAAGGCGTCACGCATACTTCTCTCGTTGCAACAGCACTCGGACGCATTAATTCTGAACTGTTTGAAAGAATTCTCCTTGGCGGAGCAAAACCGCCACCGAACCTGCCGCCAAATGTCACCACCACATATGGCCTCACCGAAACAATGGGTGGCGTTGTGTATAACCGCACTGCACTTTCTGGCATCGAAATTTCCATTTCCGAAGAACAAGAGATTTTGGTTCGTGGACCGGTCCTCATGAATCGCTACTACCAACAGCAGTTAGGTCACCCCATCGACGTTGATGGCTGGCTGCACACTGGCGATTTGGGAACTATGAGCGTCGACAATCAACTATCGGTGACAGGGCGTCGAAGTGAGCTGATCATTTCAGGTGGCGAAAATATCTGGCCCGAGGCAGTGGAAGCCGCTCTAACGAGTCATCCCGATGTGAACGACGTATGCGTTGTGGGCATAGACGACCAGGAGTGGGGCCAAAGAGTTGTTGCATTCATCGTGGCTGCAAAAACTTCTCAAACGCACTCGCTTGCTGAGTGGAGAGACCACGTGGCTGAAACACTTCCGCGATTCATGGCTCCGCGGCAAGTGGTATTAGTTGACAGCATTCCACGAAGCGCTCTCGGAAAACCTCAACGACAGGCGCTCAAAGAAACACTCACTTCACACACGTAGTGTTTTACGAATGCGCAACTCCCGCGCCACCGTCGATGACGTAGGTTTCACCGGTGATCCAACTTGCGGCGTCTGAAACAAGGAACGCAGCCAAGTTTGCGATGTCTTGAGGTTCACCTAAACGACCCAATGGCGTGCGCTTCGCCAATGCATCGCCGAAGTTGTCTACCAACACGGCGGCGAAATCGGTCTTCACTAATCCGGGGGCAATTCCCACCACACGGTTCGGGCCTATCTCGCTTGCGAGTTGGCGGGTGAAGTGAATGAGTGCAGCTTTCGTGAGGTTGTAAATACTCAAACCCGATTCAGTGCGCATTCCCCCGACAGATGCAATATTCAAAATAACACCTGGCTTTTCTTTCAGCGCCATTTCATAAGCCATCTGTGTCCAGAACAAAGGCCCTTTTAAGTTGACCTGGAAGGTCTTATCGAAACGAGCTTCGTCGACCCCCAGCGAATCTCCGTAGTACGGGTTCGTTGCTGCGTTGTTAATGAGAATGTCGACTCCACCGAACTTTTCGATAGTGGCTGCTATGCACTCACGGCCCGATGCAATATCGCCAGCGTTAGCTGCAAAAACTTCAGTCACTCCATTGATCTCTTTTGCAGCTTCGCGCAACGCATCTTCTTTGCGCGATGACATCATCACCTTTGCACCGCTCTCAGCGAGTGTCTTGGCAATTGCCTTGCCGATCCCTTTAGATGCTCCGGTGACGAGAGCTACTTTGCCTTCAAATGAGATTTCCATTTCTTCAAACTACTCCTGCTTGAAGCACCTAGTTCGCATCAGGATTCTGAAACGTCTTGTACATGAGCAGATATTTGGATGGTGCGGATTCTGCGACCAACCAGTTCTTCCACCGTAAATTTCCAGCCTTCAGCTTCAACGCTCTCACCGGGTTCAGGAACGTGCTCGACCATGTTGAAGACGAATCCGGCCAAGGTGTCCCAGTCGGTATTGGGGAGATGTGTTGCCAGCAAATCGTTGACATCGTCGATAGGCATTTTGCCGTCGACGCGATAGTTGCCATTCGGCAAACGCACCACGCCCACTTCATCATCATCGAATTCATCGATGATTTCTCCGACAAGCTCTTCAAGGCAGTCTTCTAGAGAAATGATGCCCACGATTGAACCGTGTTCGTCGGCCACAACAGCGAGGTGGTATTTCTCGCGCTGCATCTCGCGCATGAGACGATTCACAGGCTTAGTTTCGGGAACAATGACCACTTTACGAATGAGATCGGTCATGACCGATGCGCCCAAGCCTTCACGTTCGGCACGCATGAGATCTTTTGTATAGGCAATACCCACCACGTCGATATCTTCTTCGCCTTCTTGGATCACCGGCAAACGGCTATACCCTTCGGAAATAGCCACATCGAGGGCTTGCGTGATGGTCATGTTGTGGTCGACGGTCACCATGTCGGGTCGCGGCACCATCACTTCACGCACCACCGTGTCGCCAAACTCAATTACTGATTCAATGAGTTCGCGTTCTTCATGCTCAATGACTTCATCTTGTGCTGCGGCTTCAACAATGCCGAGAAACTCTTGCTCGCTAACAAATGGCCCCGACTGCAACCCTTTGCCTCGCACAATGACGTTGGTCAGTGAGATGAGCCCGCGAGATACAAATTGCAGTGGCCAAAAGGAAACGATGAAACTTGTTGGCCGAGCAATGATGAGAGCTGCTCTTTCTGGATACAGCACTGCATAAGTTTTAGGTACGGCCTCTGCAAAAACATAGAACACCACGACGTTTAAGAGCACGCCTACAGCAACACCGCCAGCCCCAAACAGTCGCCCAGCCACAACACCTGTGAGCGTTGCTTGCACGGTTTGACAAATGTTGACGCTCAACAACAGTGGGTTCACCCAGCGAGCTGGATCGGTGACGAGTTTTGCAAGCGATCGCGCTGATTTCACACCTTGGTCGGCGAGCGCCGCAGCCTTAGGTTTTGAAATTCTCGAGAGGGCCATTTCAGCAACGCCGAAGAAAATAAGGAGCAGCAGCAACAGCAGAATCGCTGCCAGCATCCAGTAGTCAGCGCTGGTGGGCGTAGAAGCAATCATTGTGCATCCTCAGGGTGATCGATACGAAAATTGAGAGGAGCAGACGACTTCCAGTGGTACAACTCGAGAAGCTCTTTCTCTCGGCCCTGCATCCGTTCACGTTCGTCACTTTCAGCATGGTCGTAACCCAACACATGCAATGAGCCGTGCGTCACCAAGAGGGCAATTTCATCGTCGAAGTTTCCGGCGTGGCTAGGAGCCTGGGCGCGGGCCACTTCCGGGCAAATCACTACATCGCCGAGCAGTAAAGGCGAATCTTCTATATTGTCCGCAGCCCGATCTGGGCCTCGCGACACTGAACCTGGGCCACTGGCAAACTCAGGGACGAACGCATCGATGGGAAAGGCCAAGACATCGGTTGGGCCTGTCTTGCCCATGTGAACGCTATTCATTTCCGCCATCACGTGCGGTTCCACAAACAAAATGCTCATCTCGGCTGCTCCACGAACGCCTTCAGCTTTCAATACATCGGAAGCAAGCAATTGCCAACGAGCAAGATCAATAGCAATGCCGTCTTGTTCCGATGCACAGAAAACGGTGAGTTCACCGTCGCCTCCCACACGCTTTGGCTTCTTAAACCTTCCTAAAAAGTCAACCATTCAGGGTTCAGCGCTGTCTTTCTTCATATGCAGACACAATATCGGCAACGATGCGGTGGCGTACGACATCTGATTTTGACAAATGCACGAATTCCAAGCCTTCAATTCCGGTCAAAATTTTCTCCAAGCCAACGAGTCCACTTTTGCCGTTTTGCACATCTATTTGAGTGATATCGCCGGTTACCACGACCTTTGAGTTGAAACCAA
This sequence comes from Acidimicrobiales bacterium, assembly GCA_030830415.1. GTDB lineage: Bacteria > Actinomycetota > Acidimicrobiia > Acidimicrobiales > Ilumatobacteraceae > F1-20-MAGs119. The sequence continues at coordinate 3,615 of JAURNB010000240.1, forward strand.
TTCTTGTGAGAAACATCTTCATTTGTTCAGGAGTCGTATTTTGCGCTTCGTCGAGAATGATGAATGAATTATTGAGCGTACGTCCGCGCATAAACGCTAAAGGAGCAACCTCAATGGTTTGACGTTCAATGAGTTTCTGGGCACCCTCATGGTCGACCATGTCGTACAACGCGTCGTAGAGAGGCCGCAAATATGGGTCGATCTTTGCCATAAGGTCACCAGGCAAAAAGCCAAGCCTCTCGCCTGCTTCCACTGCGGGGCGCGTCAGAATGATGCGTTGCACTTGTTTTGCTTGGAGCGCTTGAACCGCCATCGCAACTGCAAGCCAGCTTTTCCCGGTACCTGCTGGCCCAACGCCAAAAGTAATGACATTTTCGCGAATTGCATCGACATAGCGTTTCTGGCCTGCTGTTTTTGGCTTCACCGCACGGCCACGCCCGGCTCGCATCACTTCATCGGTGAGCACATCACTTGGGCGTTGATTATTGCGCACCATGTCGATGGATCGATCGATGACTAATGAATCGAATGATTCTCCTTTTTGCAACAACATGACCAGCTCTTCAAAGAGGCGCCCGGCCTGAGCCGAATCGGCACCGGCTAACGACACCACATTGCCGCGCACGGAAATTCTTGTTGACGGAAAGGCATCTTCAATGCGGCGCAAATGCTCATCGCGCATCCCTAGAAGATCAGCCATCATGTGCGAATGAGGAATGACCACATCAACTGTGGGAGAAGAAGTACTCATCTACATGAAACGTAGCGCATTGCTTAGGAGGTCAGCATGGTCGTTTCAGTATCGGAGCCAACTTGAGCCCCAACGGAACCGGCAGATTCGCGCGGGCGGACAAAATCGATGGCGTAGTAACGCTGGGTGGTAATGGGGATGAGGTCTGCCTCTGAGACCATTCGCGCCAAACGCACCATGAGTTCTGCTGCTCCCCCAGTGGCCTGAGGTTGGTTGCTTTCAGGAGTGTCAAACACCAGCAAAGCCCCTTCAGCAGCCTCTACAGCGAGCGCATGCTTCCCTAAATGGATCACTGCGCCCTTTGCCACATAATCGGGGTCAACCACTGCCCACACCACATAGTGCACTTGGCCTTTGCGGAAACGCTCGGGATAATGCTTGGCAAAATACAACTCCGACAACCAACGAGTTGCCCGAACATCAGTAGCAATCAGCGTCATCGCCACAGGTACACCGTCGTCCCAGACCACCCAGGCGCGATTGCTCTGCAGGGTCATCTGGTCGTTAAATTCCAGTCGATCGAGCATCTCGTGGGTCGCGGTCATCTCGGCCTCAGGCAAATAGGCGCGCACATAGAGGTTCCACAAAGAATCTTGCAGGTTGTGGTCTACAACGTGAGAGTGGCGGGTGACATACATGCGAGGAGGTACTCCAAAAAAGAGGCACTCCGCCTATGAACACAGTAGTTGATCCACCCCTGCAATTCGGGTCATGTGTAGCCTGAAAAGCCAGTGCGAAAAACCTTTTCTCAATTGGCATGGCTCATCGGGGCCGTGGGAGTGGTTCTCGGGCTGGTCAACATGTTGACCCCGTCCGCATCTGTGGGAAATACCTTCTATTTCATCGCGGCAACCCAACTGGCCATTTGTGTTGTGATTGGGTTCTTTGCACATCGACCCGACCCTCGCACCTGGATGGTCATTTTGGGCGTTGCTTTGTTTACCGTCGCAGGGCAAACGTTGGCTGATACTTCCCTGCCTGACGAAACGTTGCGCATTGTTTCTGAATCATTCTTCCTCGTGGTTCAAATACTCCTCGCCAGCGCACTATTGCTCGTCACATTGAGGCGTAACGGAACTGCCATTTTGAACTCGCTTGGCGACGCACTAGTTGTTGCTCTCGGAGCTTGGCTCCTCATTTGGATAGGGCTCCTTCAACCTTCGCTCAACATCGCCGGAGAACCGGCTGTCATTAGTGCTTTGCGCGGCATCACTCTCGCAACAAGCACAATTGTGCTCTTCCTCCTGGTCTCGTTGCTCTTCAGCGAAGCAAACCGAACACCCTCAATCTGGTTGCTCTTTGGGGCTATTTCACTTTCTTTGCTTGGTGACTTTCTTTTTGCTTTAGACAAGTCTGGCCATGCAAGTGTTTCCGACCGTTTCCTCAATGCCCCTTACGTCATCAGTCTCTTTTTAGCCTCTGCAACCTTCTTGCACCCCTCAGTACGCAGCCTCACCCATCGCAGCACCACACGTCAACGCCAACCTTTACTTGGTCGACTAGTGCTCACGACTACTGCACTTGTCGTGCCACTCATCACAATTGCTCTCTTTGATCCGCGCAATCAGGTTGACCGCGTCATACGAGCAATTTCCTTGTTTGTACTCGCTGCGTCGGTGACCGCACGTGTCATTCAAGCGGTGAGAACCAATGCACGCACCCAAGCGGTGTTGGTGAAAACAGCACAAACCGATGCCCTCACGCTTCTTCCGAATCGTTCACTCATGTTGAAACACATCGAAGAAGCTGTCGACAACGCATGGAGAACGGGAAGAGTTCCAGCAGTTCATTTCATCGACGTCGACCGATTCAAAAATATCAACGACTCACTTGGCCACAGCGCCGGCGATGATGTTTTGGTGGCAGTTGCCCAACGCCTCACGAATGCGGTACCTCTTTCCGCAATCGTTGGTCGTATTAGTGGCGATGAGTTTGTGGTGCTTGAACCCGACAGCGTGAGCGACATTGAAGCCATGAAGACCGCCGAACGAATTCTGGAATGCTTTCGTGAACCTCTCGCCCTACGACAAGGCGATGTTTTCGTCTCCGCAAGCATTGGCGTGGCGTGCTCGCCGGCAACTGACTCTCCTTCGGCAGAAGAACTTCTTCGACACGCCGATGCCGCGATGTACCGCGCAAAAGATGCAGGACGCAACTGCATTGCATTGTTCGACGCATCAATGCTGGAACGAGCCACACAACGCCTCACACTAGAAACCGCGCTGTACCGCGCCCTTGAGCGACAAGAACTCACGCTGGTGTATCAACCCATTATCGACCTACAACTCGGTGATGTACTTGGTTTTGAAGCACTCATGCGCTGGGAGCGCGAAGACGGCTCAACTAGCTCTCCTGCTCAATTCATCCCCATTGCAGAGGAAACTGGAATCATCGTACCCATAGGTGCTTGGGCGCTCATTGAAGCACTCACACACTTACGTACTTGGATTGATGTGGGCATTTGCCCGGAAACAGCTTCAATGTCTGTCAATGTGTCGCCTCGACAACTACATGATCCTCAATTCGTCTCGGTAGTAAGTGAAGCTCTGTCGCGCACACGTGTTCAACCGCAACAGTTGTGGCTCGAAATGACTGAGAGCATCATGATTACCGAGCCCGAGCAGGCTCTTGCCGCCTTGCGACGCCTCAATACCCTTGGCGTACGCATCGCCATTGATGATTTTGGTACTGGTTATTCGTCGCTGTCGCTTCTCCAGAGCTTCCCCATCCAACGCCTCAAGATCGACAGGTCATTCATTAGCGGAATTGCCGATGACGTCAGTGCGCGCTCCCTCGTGAAAACCATCTTGGCGATGAGCGACGCCCTCGGGCTCGACACCGTTGCAGAAGGCGTAGAGACAGCCCGCCAGTTAGAAGCCCTTATCGACTTGCACTGCGCAAAGGCTCAGGGATATCTCATTTCGCATCCGGTAGCCCCAGAGCAAATGCGCAATACGGTGATTTCTTTAGAGAAATTTTCGCAGTGGCCAAAGTACTCTGATTAACGATCTTTCATAAAGGGAAAGTTCAATCGAGTTGTCGCTACGTGCTCTGGCGAAACGTCTGCAAACAGAATCTCTTCTGTGGAACTACCTGCCGCGAGCGTTTCACCGAGTGGACCAAAGATACGACTGTCGCCTGAGTAGATCAAGGAACCACCAGCGCCGACACGGTTCACACCCACCACATAGGCCTGGTTTTCAATTGCGCGCGCCTGCAATAACGACAGCCAGTGTTCACGACGAGTCTCGGGCCAATTCGCTGGAACGAGGTAGACGTCGGTGTGCTCTGCACAATTCCAAAACTCTTCAACAAATCGCAGGTCGTAACACACAAAGAGCGCAACACGCGTTCCCTCAATTTCGAGCGTCACCACTTCCGAACCTGCACGAAACCATTTGTCTTCTCCGCTATAGGAAAACGGATGGATCTTTACATAGCGCGTCAACACACCGTCTGGTGACGACACAATGAAAGTATTTCCCGGCAAAGCGTCGCCAGTTTCTGGCAGTTCTGCGCACGTTCCGCACAACCACATGTTGTATTTCTGCGCCATTCGCTGCAAGAACTGCGAGCTTGGGCCATTAAACGGTTCTGGTAATTCATTCACCCATTTTTCGCCCATTGCGAAACCGGTAGAAAACATTTCACTCAATACAACCAGGCGCGCCTCACCCTGTACAGCCGAAGCAATGAGCGTTTCAAGATGAGCAAAATTGGCATCGCGATTGAGCCATTGAATGTCGTGCTGAATTGCCGCAATTTTCATTGCGCCCAGTTTCGCAAACGTTGTGCTGCTTGTGCAATGACTTTTTCCTGCTTACAGAACGCGAACCGCACTAAGTGCCGTCCACTATGGGCGTTTTGCGGCGTATAAAAGACCACATTGGGTATCGCAACAACTCCAGCCTCATGGGCAAGTCGCTGACAAAACTCGCGGCCATCTCCATTCGCCTGCATAGACCGGATGTCTGCCGTTACAAAATAAGTTGCTTGCGGGCGAAAGTATTGGAACCCTGACTCTGAAAGAACATCGCACAACTGATTACGACGATCTTCTAAATTTTTTGCAAGTTGCGTGAAATACTCATCTGGCATTAAGAGACCACGAGCAATTGCCGGCTGGAATGGTGCCGCGTTTACATAGGTGAGGAATTGTTTAGCAGAACGAACTGCGGCAATGAGATGTGCAGGGCCCACTGCCCAACCCACTTTCCAACCAGTGGTATGAAATGTTTTTCCGCCACTAGAAATAACAATTGAACGATTACGTGCTTGCGGGATCTCGGCAATTGATACATGCCTTTGCCCATCGAACACCAGATGTTCATACACCTCATCTGAAACGATAATGAGATTGTGTTGTTCTGCGATGCGCACAATGTGTTCTTGCTCTTCTCGCGTCAGCAACATACCTGTGGGGTTATGAGGCGAGTTGATGAGCAAAATCTTCGTGCGAGTCGTGATAGCAGCTTCAAAAGCATCCATGTTGGGTCGATACATAGGTGGTTCGAGCAGAATAGGAACTGAAACCGCTCCAGCCATTGCAATACACGCCTGGTAACTGTCGTACATCGGCTCAAACACAATCACTTCGTCGCCAGGCTCTAACAATCCGAGCAATGCTCCCGCTATTGCTTCTGTTGCGCCTGCTGTCACCAGAACTTCAGTATCGCAATTGTAAGACACCCCGTAAAACCGTTGCTGATGCTGAGCAATGGCCTCACGCAACACCTGCATTCCCATTCCTGGCGGGTACTGGTTGAGTCCACCATTGATGGATTCAATAGCAACATCAAGAACTTCCCGCGGCCCATCGGAGTCGGGAAAGCCTTGACCTAAGTTGATTGCGCCGAGTTCTGCAGCAAGTGCAGACATCTCGGCGAAGATGGTGGTGCCAAAGGGCTGCAGTCGCGATGCAACAACAGACGGCGGCACGGCGTTCACAACTCTGGCGTCAGGTTCTATTTGCCAGCGAGCGCAGCAACGACAGGAGCCATAGCTGCTGTTGCGTCTTGCTGGAAGGCAATGTAAGTAATGCCCCAGCGCTCACGCAACATGGTGATGTTTTCAATGATTTGCTGCACGCTTCCAATTTGGAAGTACGGCGCTTGCAATACAACCTCTGGCGGCAAGCCGAACATTGGCGCCATTTTCTCTGCAACTGCCATGGGGTCGTCGGTAACAACTGTGGCGAATACCTGCAACTGCAGTTCCAACTGGTCGAAGCGATCGCCTGCTGCTGCCTTCACATAACCAATTTTTTCATCAACAACATCTGCTGCTGCAGTAGCCATCGAACGAGGGTTAATGGAACGTCCAACAATTTTCGGGTTAATTCCGACCACATCGGCTTTACGTGCTGCCATAGCAAGCAACTTTGGTCCGCCACCACCAACAGTGATGGGGATGTTCGAAATTGGCTTTGGTTGAGCATCAATTTCCGAAACACTATAAAAACGACCTTCATGTGAGAATGGCCCCGCGCCCCACAAGCCACGCATCACGGTGATTGCTTCTTCAAGACGCTCAATGCGAGTGAGTGCATCGTCTTGAGTAATACCGGTAATGGTGTAGTCCTCTTTCATCCAACCGGCACCCAAACCCATCATGAAGCGGCCGTCAGACAAGAGATCGATAGTTGCTGCTTCTTTTGCGAACACCACTGGATTGCGGAAGTCGTTACCTGCAACCAGCGTTCCTACCTGAAGTGTTTTAGTTGCTGCAGCAGCCGCCATAAGAGCAGGTACCGGAGCAAACTGCTTGGTGTAATGGTCGTCCATTTGCAAGGAGACGTAACCAAGGTCTTCAGCTTGCTTGGCAATGTCTGCCCATTCTTTACCGCTACCTGCGGTCTTTGCTTTTGCGCCGAATTTGAAAGGTTTAAGAGTAGCCATTCACTCAGACTACCTATTTCGCTTCGTCGGCAACGAGTACCACTTTGCCCGCCACACGACGATGCTCAAGATCGGCAAGCGCCTTGGCTGCCTCGCTCAACAAATACACCTGTGGTTCAACTGGACTGAGCTGTTTTGCCGCAATTTTTGCCAACACCTCATCAAGTAACTGTGCATTACCTTCTGGATTGCGACCGGCCCATGCTCCCCAATCGACTCCAATGACCCTGCGATTGCGCAGGAGGACCTGGTTTGCGGGCAACTGAGGAATTCCACCGACGAATCCGATGACCAGGTATTGGCCATCTTCGCCCAAAGCACGCAAGCACGTTTCACCTAAAGCGCCACCTACTGGGTCGTACAAAATATCTACTCCGCCCCCAGATATTTCTTTCGCCCGCTCCTTCACATCTTCATTGGCAGAATCGATGACAGCAACAGCGCCTCTTGCACGTGCCAATTCTCGTTTATCTTCAGAGGAAGCCGCCGCAATGACCTTGAGACCTAGTGCAACGCCAATATCGACTGCGGCAAGGCCCACACCGCCTCCTGCGCCCAGCACCAACATCCACTGCTCTTTTCCAGGTGACTGGACGCTGATGTGAGCCCGCCGGGTGAGCGCGAACCAACCGGTGAGGTAACTCTGCAAAAAGCTTGCGGCCTGACCAGTTGTCAACGTGTCGGGAATGGTGATGACACGATCGGCCCGCACCACTGCCTCTGTTGCAAAACCACCAAAACCTACGTTTGCCAGAACGCGTTTCCCCAGGAGCGCGGAGGAAACATCTTCAAAACACTCCACCACTTCACCGACAACTTCCATTCCTGGAACAAAAGGGGTTGGCGGTTTGATTTGGTATTTACCCTGAATGAGAAGACCATCTACATAATTGACACCACTTGCCAGAACACGTAAACGGACGTACCCACTCAGCAATGGCGCCGAAGGAACCTCTTCGACAGACAAATTTTCCAATGGACCTAACTCTTTACAGATCACCGCTCGCATAGACCCGATGGTAGTTCGCTACTCTCGTTGGAATGACAAGCACCCCCAACACCGCAGCGGAAACTTTTGCCCCGGGCCTCTTTCGAGGTCGCACTGTTCTTGTAACAGGCGGTGGTCGTGGCATCGGCCGCGCAACCGCACTCGGCTTTGCACAATTGGGTGCCGACGTAGCCCTAGCTGCTCGCGATGCCGACAACTTGGCCAAAACACATGGCGACATCGAAGCACTCGGCGTGCGCTGCATTTCCCAGGTATGCGACATTCGCAATACGGAAAGCGTGGAATCGTTGCGCGACATGGTGATGGGCTCATTTACCAAACTCGATTTCCTCATCAACAATGCTGGTGGGCAATTCCCTGCCCGCCCTTCAGAGATTTCCGACCGGGGTTTTCGCGCCGTTGTTGACCTCAACTTGCATGGAACATGGAACATGCTCAGTCGCTTTGTCCCCGACCTCATTGCCGCCGGTGACGGGTCCATTGTCAACGTGGTGCACAACCAAGTGGGCGACCGCGGCGCACCACTCTTTTTACACTCTGGCGCAGCCCGCGCGGGCGTAGTGAATATGACAAAGACAACAGCGCTCTACCTCGCACATCGTGGTGTGACTGTGAATGCTCTCGCTCCTGGGCCAGTCGATACTCAAGGTTTCCGCGAAGAAGAAGTGGCCAACATTTCACCCGATGTGGCGGAGTACACCAAGCGCATTATTCGCGACACGCCAATTCAGCGCTTGCAAAGCCCCGAAGAAACAGCGGCACACATCTTGTTCTTGTGCTCCCCTGCTGCAAGGTCGCTGACCGGACAGCTGCTCATTGCCGACGCCGGAAATGCAATGGGCAACCAAAACGCCGTGTACTCACCCGATATGCAGTGGTAAAGAACTATCCCTCACCACTTCACAGGCAATGTGCGTTTACCCCACAACAAGAAGGTTTCAATACGCTCTGGCTCACCATCTAATTCCAGCGTCGGGAATTGTTCAATGAGTTTGCGTAATGCAATGCGCGTTTCTGTTCGCGACAGCGCAGCTCCTGGGCACACGTGCAACCCGAAGCCGAAAGACAAGTGACGGCGCAACTGATTGAGGTCGCGGTCGAGACGAAATGTGTCGGGGTCTTCCCACGCTGCGGGGTCGCGATTAGCTGAGGCGTAGAGCACCATCACTTTTTCATCACTAGGGATTTCTGTTTCCGACATCGTGACCGGACACGTGGTGGTGCGATACAAGCCCAACACCGGTGGGTCGAATCGCAGGCTCTCTTCAATAGCGACATCGATGAGTTCGGGGTTGTTCACTACCGCGTTCCACCTTGAGCGGTCTTCCAACAAGCGCCAAACCAGGTTGGTAATGAGAGAAGTAGTTGTTTCATTTCCCCCTACCAAAATTTGCACCAACATGGAAAGCATCTCTGCATCGGTGAGCGGGTCATCGTGCGACATCGCTGCCTGCGTCAATTCCGAAATCAGGTCATTCGGTAACTCACGACCTTGCGCAATGAGATCTCGACGAATATTCACCTCATTGATGAGGTACTCGCTCATTGCACGTCGTGCGGCAATTTCACGTTCGGGGTCGACCATGTTCATGCCCTGCAGTTGCGCATCACTCCACTCTTTAAAAGTGTCGCGCATATCTTCAGGCACTCCGAGCATGCGAGCAATGACGATAACGGGAAGGGGCATTGCAAGTAAATCGTGTAGGTCGGCCTTGTTGCCTGCCTGCGAACCCATGACGCTCACCAACTCCTCTACTAAAGCAACGATCATTGGCTCAAGCGCCATCGCTGCACGAGGCGTGAATGAAGTGTTCACGAGGCGACGAAACTTCGTGTGATTCGGCGGGTCACTAAACAACGCAATGGCGGGCTTACGACCAGGTCCTTGACCCCACTGCGACGAGAAGACGTCAATGTTCTTCAATGCGGCCAAGACATCTTCATGCTTACTCAAAGATGTAAAAAATGGTTGATGCTCACGAAAAGCATGCACCGGACACTTTTCGCGAAGTTCTTTATGCGCCGCGGCAGGATCTGCCAATACCTCAGCGCTAAACGGGTTGTAGCGAATATTGTTCATTTGACTGCTCATGATGAAACCCCCGTCGTCATAGTAAGCCAAGTGAGTCACTAGTCTGCGTGGTGGACCTAGGGGGCTTATGAGTGCACTTCAAGACAAGTTTGAATACAAATGGATCGTTGCCGTCACTTTTGTTTTGGGTCTGTTCCTAGAAATCATGGACACCACCATCATGAACGTGGCGATCCCCACACTCGAAGAGGAATTTGGCGCCTCGGCAGCATCAATGGAATGGGTCGTGATCGGCTATCTCCTCGCGCTCGCAGTATGGATTCCCGCTTCTGGCTGGGTCGGAGACAAAGTAGGGACGAAGAAAACGTTCCTTTTTGCACTCTTTTTATTCACTGCCGCATCGGCTCTATGTGGTCAATCGAACAGCCTTGGCCAACTCATCGTCTTTCGCCTTCTTCAGGGTGTGGGTGGAGGCATGCTCGTGCCCGTGGGAACAGCCATGCTCTACCGCTCGTTTCCCCCTGCAGAGCGGGCACGCGCATCAACCATTTTGATTGTGCCCACCGTTGTTGCACCAGCTCTTGGACCCATCATCGGTGGCGCAATTGTTGACCACCTCTCATGGCGATGGATTTTCTATGTCAATTTGCCCATCGGCGTACTCGGTTTTATTTTTGGCGCCATTTTCCTCAAAGAACACAAGGAACCTCAGGCCGGAAAGTTCGATGCTCCCGGTTTTGTACTGTCGGGAATTGGTTTAGCCGGAATTCTCTACGCCCTCTCACAAGGACCAACTCACGGATGGTTTTCTACTCCAGTACTCGTGACGGGCCTTGGCGGACTTGCTCTTTTTGCACTCCTAGTAAAGGTAGAACTGACGGTCAAGGAACCGATGCTGGCTTTGCGCCTCTATAAAGACCGCATTTTTCGTAACGCCAACATCACCAACACCATGGCTTATGGAAGTTTCGCGGCATTTCTCTTTCTCTTGCCTCAAATGCTGCAAGGACCATTTAACGCAACGGCACTAGAGTCGGGTCTCACCACCCTGCCTCAAGCTTGTGGCGTCATTCTCATGAGCCAAATTGTCGGACGCCTGTACCACACAGTGGGACCACGTCGACTCGTTACCTTTGGGCTTGTTGTTGCAACACTCGCTTCGTTGCCTTTTGCCTTTCTTGGTCTTGGCACCAGCATGTGGACAATTCGCATACTGATGTTCATTCGTGGTTGTGGAGCATCCTTTTCATTTGTTGGCTTGCAGGCTTCAACCTATTCAAATATTGAGGCACGCGATACTGGTCGTGCATCATCAATCTTTTCCGCACAGCGTCAAACATCTGCCGCCCTAGGTGTAGCAATTTTCGCAACTATTTTTGTGTCTCGCATGAACCATGCCTTGCCCGACAACAGCGCTCCTGTGGCAGCAATGTCTGGCTACCATGCCGCATTTCTCGGATCAGTCATTGTTACTGCACTCGGCGCGGTCTATGCATATTTCAATATTCATGACGAAGATGCTGCGCCAACAATGCGGCCTCGTCCGAAGAAGTCAAAAGTTTCAACGTCGGCGTGACGTCGTTATTCCCTTCCGACTCGTTAGAGGTACTGCCATTTGACGGCAGTGCACAGTTGTTCCCACATTTTCTGAGCGCACTAGACGCCAACGAGTGCTTTAGTGCGCTCATGAGCGAAGTGCCTTGGGAAGAACATCACCTCGTTCTCTTCGGCAAGAAAGTTCCCGAACCCAGGCGTTCCGCTTGGATTGCCGACAACAACATTCACTACACCTATTCAGGAGTTGAGCGCACCGCTCATGCGTGGACGCCCACCCTTGCAAAGGTCCGCGAGGCCCTAGTGCTGCAAACAGGACACCGTTTCAATTCAGCACTGGCCAATCTCTACCGCGATGGCAACGATGCGATGGGTTGGCATTCCGATGACGAGCCGTGCAATGGGCCCGAGCCTGTGATCGCTTCCGTATCATTTGGTACAGAACGTCGATTCGATTTTCGTCATCGGCTGAGCAAAGAAAAGACGTCTGTCATTCTCCCCCACGGCTCCCTTTTACTCATGAGTGGCCTGTCGCAGCATTGCTGGCAACACAGCATCGCACGCAGCAAAAAGGTCACGTCTTCGCGTATCAACCTCACATTTCGTTTCGTCACCACTGCGACATGACAAGATATGCCATGGCTGTTGTAGAAATCACCCACCCCGAAGTAGGCATCGCTCTCATCACTTTGAATCGCCCCGAGAAACTCAACGCGATGACGTCTGAACTCGTCAGTGCACTTCACAATGCTCTAGATGAAGTTTCTGTTGACCCGCAAACCCGTGTAGTTGTTCTCACCGGAGCAGGCAAAGGTTTCTGTGCTGGTTTAGATCTCACCGGTTATGGCGTTGCACCCGGCATGCCACACACCGGGAAAGTGGAGTCCGGGTTTGCCACTCAGAAACATATTGCATCACTCATTCCACACATGCGATCTCTTCCACAGCCCATCATTTCCGCGGTGAACGGCGCTGCAGCGGGCGGAGGCTTTGCCCTCGTTCTCGGCTCAGATATTCGCCTCGCATCAACCGCAGCCAAATTCAATGCTGCTTTCATTCGCATCGGACTCTCAGCGTGCGACATTGGCACAAGTTGGTTGCTTCCTCGACTCATAGGAGCCGCACGTGCCCAAGAACTGATGTTGACTGGCCGTATTTTCCTGGCAGAAGAAGCAGAGCGAATTGGCCTCATTTTGGAAACAGTGCAACCCGATCAATTACTCGAGCGTGCGTTTTCAAAAGCTCGCGAAATCATGTTGAATTCGCCTATCGGGGTTGCACTTACCAAAGAGGGGATGTGGAGCGCACTTGAGATTCCGGGCATGCAGGCCGCTATCGACCTAGAGAATCGACAGCAGATTATGGCGACGTTTTCACAAGATGCGACGGAAACTTGGAAAGCATTTGCAGAGAAGCGTTTACCTCAATACACGCCTGAGTAAGTTCAGCCCACGTCGGCAAGCGTTATTTTCATCACCGATGCGCGAGTACGCACTAATGCGATCACAGCAAATGCCACTGCCAACGACACCACAACCAAATATGTAGCCAAGGGCATTGCTCTGCCCACACTCA
>JAURNB010000241.1 GCA_030830415.1 Acidimicrobiales bacterium
CATCAACTTCAAGATGCACTGCATCGCCTAAGCCGGCAGCTTCAATCATGTTGCGCACTTCGCGAATTTTTGGTTCCATGGTGGAGATGTAGCTCTGTCCACCAAAACCAGGGTTCACGGTCATCACCAACACCATGTCGACCAGGTCGAGTACATGCTCAATGACGTTTGCTGGTGTAGCAGGGTTCAGTGCAACGCCTGCAGTGGCGCCCATGTTGCGAATATTTGCCAACGTGCGGTGCAGGTGTGTGCAGGCTTCGGCGTGAACAATGAGACGCGAGCAGCCGGCTTTCACGTATTGCTCTGCCATCACATCGGGGGTGAGCACCATGAGGTGTGCTTCAAAGGGAACGCTGCAGTGCTTGCGTGCAGCAGCAATGACGTCTGGGCCAAAAGTGAGATTCGGCACAAATTGTCCGTCCATGACGTCCCATTGAATGAGGTCGACACCAGCCGACTCAAGGTCGCGCACAGCTTTGCCTAATTCGGCAAAGTCGGCGGGCAAAACAGAAGGAGCAATTTGAATTGGCAACGTCACGCCACTGACTCTAGCGATTGCGTCCTACGATGGAGGTATGGAAGTAACAGCTCAACAACTTGTTGCCGGTGGCGACGCACTTGCCCGTCTCCCGAGCGGCAAAGTGATCTTTGTTGAAGGTGCACTTCCTGGTGAAGAAGTTCGCGTGCAGCTCACCGATACCCGTAAAGACTTTGGCCGTGCAACAGTGGAAGAAGTTCTGTCGGCTTCCCCCGATCGTCGCGACCCGCCATGCCCACATGTTGCCGATGGCTGCGGCGGCTGCTCGTGGCAGCACCTCTCGCCAGAGGGTCAATATGAAGCAAAGGTACGCATTGTTGCCGAGTCGCTTGCACGCACAGGAAAAGTGTCGAGTGCTGCAGCAGAAGTCGACAACATCGTGCGCTTCGGTGCTGTTGAGCCCGTGGGTTCACGCACCACCATTCGTGTTGCTTTCAACGCCGAGGGCAAGCCAGGTTTTCGTGCACGCTCTAGCCACGATGTCGTCGCAATTAAGAATTGTTTAGTGGCACACCCATTACTCAATGAAGCGCTTTCGCATATTTCTGCCGAACCTGGTTCCGATGCAGAAGTGGTGTTGCGCTGCAGTGTGTCAACCGGCGTTGTAGGCGCACTCGTCTACGGATTCGAAGAAGACATCAATGGTCTCGACGCAGTCGACGTACTCGGTGATGAAGCACGCATTTCTGAGCGCATCGATACTCAAGACTTCGGCATCTCGATGGGTGCCTTTTTCCAATCGAGCCCGCAGGCAGCCGATCTTTTAGTGCGCGCTGTGCGCACCATGGCAGGCGCAGAAGCACTCAGTGGGTCATTTGGCCCCGTTGTCGACGCTTACGGCGGTGGAGGGTTGCTTGCAGCCTCGCTTGTGCCATTACACGTACCGGTTGTGCTCATTGAAGACAACGAATTTGCTGTTGACGACGCCAAGCAAAACTTGCGCGCGCATCAGGCGAAAATTGTCCCCGTACCAGTGGAGGAGTGGCGCGCATCTCCTGCCGGCATCATCATCGCCGACCCCGCACGCTCGGGCATGGGCGCTGCTGCGGTGAAAGCGTTAGCGGCAAGTGGGGCTCCACGTTTTGTTTTGGTGAGTTGCGACCCTGCAGCGGGTTCTCGCGACGTGCGCTTGCTTACAGAAGCGGGCTACGTGGTCGACGCGGTGGGGGTGCTCGATCTTTTCCCACACACAAATCATTTAGAGATGATCACGTCGTTATCGCTGAATAAAGAAATGCGTGTCGGCCCTAATGGTGAAACATTCTCATTAGGCGACGTTCCACCTGCTGCGTAAATTTATTGCGTTCATAGCGTGTGGAATTGTCTACTGCATACATCGCAAGCCACGTAAAGCGACAGCGCCACGAACACAACACGCGTAACCCTCGCGACAACGTGCGCTTGCCTGCTTCGCCTTCAATTGCATTTACCCATTTTGAAGAACCATGTGTCGTAATGGCAATAATGCGTTTTACGTTTTTCAAGTTCCCATAAATGCGACTCGCGCCATCGGGGAAGGTCCACGCCACGTCTTTTGCGAGAACGCGGTCGAGCCATGCCTTAGCCATTGCGGGTTGTGCGCTCCACCAAGTGGGGTAAACAAAAACAAGCGTGTCGCACCACTGCAGGTCTGCGAAATATTCGGCCAAGTGTTGTTTGGTGTCGGGCGGCGAGCGATGTAGTGCCCATTCATTGGCCGACAATGCGGCAGAGAAGCCTGTGTCGTACAAATCGTGTTGACGAAGTTCGCACGACGTTTTTTCAGCACAACTCAACACGATGTCGCGTAGAGCACCGGAAAATGATGCGGGGTTGGGGTGGGCGAAAACGAGCAAGATCTTCATGAAAGTTCTCGCAGAGTTTTGTGAACCCGTTGTAGAAATGCATCGCGTTGTTCGCTCGTGGAATTACCCATGTTGTACATGCCAAGCCATGTTCGTTTGGTGCGCCAACCGGTGCATACGCGTAGTGCGCGCATAATGATGCGTCGGCCGTTGTCGTTCATGAATGCGATATAGGTGCGTGGTGAACCATAGGTACTGATGCCCACGAGGTGGCGCACCTGCTTGAGCGACGGACGCACTTTGTCTTTTTTGTTGAAGTGAAAAGCAACTCCAGCAACAAGTACGCGATCTAACCAACCCTTCATCATTGAAGGAAGTCCCGACCACCATGTGGGGTAAATGAAAATGAGTGCATCGGCGTTGCGCACGAGTGCGCCATGAGCTACTACGTCTGGGTCGAGTGTTGGGTTCTCGCCGTGATAGGCGAGCCATTCCTCTCGCGTCATTGCCGCAGAGAAGTGGCTTTGGTAAAGAGCCAACAACGAAACGTTGTGGCCAGAACTCTCGAGCGCATTTACTGCAGTTGAACAGATGGCCTGCCCAAAACTGTCGGCTGACGGATGCGCAAACACCACGACAACGTTCATATATGCTCCAAGTTACTTGGTTTCTTGAGTAACTGAATAGTTATTTCAATCAACACATATGAAATGAAGGAGAACTCAATGAAAAAGCTGTTCACCCTGCTGACAAACGACATCTTTATTGTCGTTCTTCTCGGAATTGTTTCAACGGCCACCGCATGGAGTGGCGTGCAGTCTTCTTTGCATGGTGG
>JAURNB010000242.1 GCA_030830415.1 Acidimicrobiales bacterium
AAGTTGCCCAAGTTGGCTGCCCAAAGTAAACGAGCAGAAGAAATTATTGCTGGCTTGAAATCACATAGCGCCATTGCTCCCCTCGTTGAAGGCGGAACAGTAAGCGAGTATTCCGCACACCTCATTCCCGAGGCCGGTTTGAAAATGATGCCAAAACTTCTCGATGATGGCCTGCTTGTTGCCGGAGACGCCGCTGCAATGTGCTTGGCAGCGGGTATTTGGCTCGAAGGAGTGAACTTTGCAATGGCTTCGGGCATGTACGCCGCTCAAGCTGCCTGTGAAGCGATTGAAAAAGGAAACACATCGGCCAAGGGTTTGTCGCTTTACAAGAAACTTCTTGAAGACACCTTTGTTCTGCGTGATCACCGCAAGCTACGCCGCGCACCACAACTCGTTCTCAGCGATCGCGTGCAACACCTGTATCCGGCCCTCGTGACGGGCATTGTTCAAGGCATGTTCCAGGTAAACAACCCAATTCCCAAACCCGGGCTTCGTAAAATTCTAAAAAATGAACGTCGCCGCTTAGGAATTCGCACCATCGACTTAGCAAAAGATGCAATCGCTGGTTTCAGGAGCTTCGGATGAGCGTGCAATGGCCCGACATTTCTTTTCAAGACCGCATGGCAACAGCCGAGTTTCGTGTGCACGAACGCGCTCATATTGTGGTCAATAGTGATTCATGTAATGGCTGCACTACTCGCGCGTGTGTGGTTGCCTGCCCCGCAAACCTCTTTGTTCCCACTGCCGCTGGCGGAATTGTTTTTAACTACGAACAATGTTTTGAATGTGGAACTTGCTACATGGTGTGCAACGAAGAAGGCGCCATTAGTTGGTCGTACCCAGAAGGTGGACACGGCATCGTGTTCCACCACACGTGAGTTGATCAAATTATGACCCCCATTATTGGTGTTTGCGTGAAATGGATTGGTAGCCAACCTTCCAGTGGCCATGAGGCCGACGCCCGCTTTGCTCAGTTTTCTGCCAGCGACCAGGCGGCCTTAGAAGTTGCCCTACAACGTGCAGAGCAACTGTCGGCACATGTCCGCGTGGTGAGCATTGCTCCCTTTGCTGCACGCAAGCATCTTGTTGCCTTGTGCGCATCAGGAGCCCACGAACTCATCCACATTGCAGCTGAAGGCCAAAGCAGCAGTGCACATGTTGCTCATGAACTCGCACAACACCTACAAGACTGCGCATCGGTATGGTGTGGCGACTATTCACTAGATCGCGGCTCGGGAAGTGTTCCTGCCTTTCTCGCCAGCACGTTGGGCGCACAGCAAGCACTTGGCATTGTGGGAATGACTCCGAGCACAAGCGCTCACTCTCTTGATCTATTGCGGCGCCTCGATGCTGGTCGACGCGAAATCGTGCGCGTGCAAGAACCTTTCGTTGTTTCTGTGGAAGGGTCGTTAGCAACACTACGTCGCGCCAGCCTCGCTTCAACACTTCGCCCAACAGTCAACATCATTGACGCTTCATTGGTCTCACATAGCGCGCCCTCTCTCGGAGATTTCTCTCCTTTTCGTCCGCGGCCACGCACGGTAAAAGCACCTGCTGGTGAAACTGCACTAGACCGCATCAAATCTGCAACATCGGCAAATTCACCGCAAAAGCATTCCGAGATTGTGGCACTGGCACCTGAAGCTGCAGCTCAACGCATTGTTGAACAGCTCACCGAGTGGGGATACCTTTCCTAACGGCTACCGTTTTGCTGTGCACCAGCGCTACAGCCTCGACAACTCATGGAGACGTCCGAAAAAAGGAAGCGTCCTTATAGCGGGTTCGCCTCTGCGCATATTTCGCTTAAGCGCAGCAGGTCAGGCAATCGCTCATTCACTTGAGCTCACCGGAGAAGCACCAAGTTCTGGTCAACTTCTTATTGACCGACTCATTGATGCCGGAGCTTTACACCCACTGCCTTCACTCGACAGCGATGCGCTGGCATTGCGCGATATTTCCATTGTCGTTCCACTTTTTGCACAGTCCGAAATCGACATTGCCCGCGTACAAAATATTGTTGCCGAATTTTCCGCTTTTCCACAAGTGGTGGTGGTTGACGATGCATCACCTGTTGCATTTCCCGAGATGCCAAACACCAATGTCACTGTGCACCGTCAAGAAGTGAACAAGGGCCCGGGCGCAGCACGCAACGCTGGCCTCACATTCGTATCCACCCCATATGTTGTATTTATTGATTCCGATGTGCAGTGCGCCCCTGAAGATGTTTTCGAGCTAGCCAAGTGGTGGAATTTGCCGCAACTTGCTGTGCTCGCGCCGCGCGTTAAAAGCTTGAACTGGTTTCAGTATGGCGCCGCAATTGCCGCATACGAAGAAGTGCGCTCCCCTCTCGACATGGGTGCCTTTCCGGCACGCGTGCGCGCCGGCACTCGCGTGAGTTATGTGCCTTCCGCATTATTGCTGTGCAACGTTTCAGCACTTGCTGCAGTGGGAAACTTCGATGAGTCAATGCGCACCGGCGAGGACGTTGATCTCTTGTGGCGCCTTGATGCAGCCGGGTATTCATGTCGTTATGAGCCATCTATTGAAGTGCACCATCTACCGCGCACCACCATTCAACAACTTGCTGAACAACGCATTGGTTATGGTGAATCGGCTGCGCTACTTGCCAAAAAGCATCAGGGTGCACTTGCCCCACTTCGTGTGAGTGGTTGGAGTACCGGAGTATGGGCTTCCATTGCTCTCGGGTTTCCCATTATTGGTGGAGTTGTTGCTGCTGGTACCGCTGTTGCGCTCTCTCGCAAATTGCGTTTTCTTCCCGATGCAGAAAAAGAATCAGCTCGGTTAGCAACTCTTGGGCATCTTCATGCCGGTAAACAAATTGCTAGCGCGGTGACGCGCGTATGGTGGCCAATTGCAGTGCTTCTCGCGTTGGTTTCACGCCGCGCACGTTGGGCGTTGTGTCTTGCTGCATTTGTTCCAGCACTATCAGACTGGTGGACGAGTCGACCCCACCTTGACCCTATTCGCTACACGCTTTTGCGTTGGGTCGACGACATGTCGTACGGGTTCGGTGTGTGGAAAGGTGTTGTTCGCGAGGGCAACTACGACGCTCTCATTCCAGAGCTCTCTAGTTGGCCAGGCAACCTGCAGCAAAAACCCACTACTCAGACTTAGCAGCAGAACGCAGATGAATATTGCTGCACTCTTCACAAATATCTTCGGGTATCACTCCCAAACGCATCAGCACACTAAACATCATGCAACCAAGACAAATAGCAAAGAAACTTTCGAGACCTGCTGCAACGATGAGAGCAGCAATGACTAGTTGTGCAGCACCGAGGTTTCCGGTTGCCCACAACAGCGACGCAACGCCGCTAAATACAAGTCCGACTCCTTGAGCAAACCGCTTCGGTGGCCCTGGAACAAATTTATGATTGCCCTTCAACCGCGGTGTCACGATCTGAGTTGCGATTCTCCCTAAAGGGCTCATGGTGGGGCCAGTTAAAACGCGTGCGAGGAACCCATAGGTCAGGGGAATGAGTACCCAGCCGCTTTGTGTGAGAAGAAAAAGGACGCTCATTGCAACGACCCCGCCAGCAACAATTCTTGCCGAGGTCTCATTTACTGGATGAGGGAAGGAAAAGAACGATTTCACTCGCTTTACGATATGGACAAATCGTGAATAAAAGCGAAATGCCTCCACAACTACTACCGTATGAACTGATGTCTCTTCGGCTCACAGTTAACGAACATGCCTTTCGCGCCCATGTCGCCCACACCGTCGGCTCGACCCCTGGCCTCATTCCCGTTGTGAAAGGGAATGGCTACGGGCTTGGCCGACCCTTTCTTGTGCAACTGGTATCTGAATTACTTGGGCCTACTCAAGCAGTAGCGGTGGGCACGGTTTTTGAAGCACAAGATATTCCCACTTCTACCCCCGTCTATATCCTCACCCCTATTGGCGAATTCGACCAGATCACCATTCCCGTTAATGCCATCCCCACCGTCGCCACAGAGCGCGACCTCACCGTTCTTCAGAGCAAGGGCTGGAAAAGCCCAGTGGTGGTCAAACTTGCTTCTCCAATGCAGCGCTTTGGCGTAGAGGCACCCGACTTTCTTGCCCTGGTGCAACGCATCAGTGCAGCCGGGATCACCATTCACTCATGTGCCTTGCATCTTCCGCTACATCACACCGATGAGGAAATTTACGAACAACTCTCAAAGTGGATCCCACTCGTTCCCCAGTGTGTCACTGTGTCGTTGAGTCATGTTTCAGCTACTCAACTTGCAGCACAGCAGGAAAAATTTCCTGATGCACTTTTTGAAGTACGGCTTGGCACCGCACTGTGGCACGGAGATAAATCTTTCTTTTCTTTACACACTGAAGTTCTTGCTGTGCACTCAATTGCAAAAGGTACTACAGCGGGCTACCACAGCACCGCAGCACCTGCCGATGGCCACATCGTTGTAGTTGCCGCAGGAACCGCCCACGGTGTTGCACCTCTAGCAAACGGTTCAAGTCCATTTCATTTTCAACAGCAGCGGCTCACTTTGCTTGAAGCGCCCTATATGCATAGTGCAATGTGCTTCGTTCCCCTCGGCCAACCACGCCCAAAGATTGGCGATGCAATAGATGTGCAACGGCCCCTGCATAGCGTTGCCCCCGACATCACACTGTGGGTCTAATCACTCATGACTAATGCAGCGTTACCAACTCGCAATGGCGTTGCTCGTTTTGCAGAGCTCGATATTGCTCGCAGCATTGCACTTTTTGGCATCATCGTATTGAACTACCACGGCTATCTCAATGGAGGCAATGCCACTGGTTCTGTTCAAACAACATGGTTCGCACGCCTCATGGACCCGTGGAATGGGTTGCTCGTTCCCAGTCCCGTCATCTTTGTAGTAGTTGCCGGTATTGGTTGTGGGCTCCTCACGTCAACGAGTCAGCAACTCAGCACCACAGAATTACGTTGGCTACTCATTCGTCGCGGAACATTTCTCTTCACCATTGGAACAATGTTTGAGTGGGTATGGAAAGGCACCATACTTCCGTACTACGGGATTTATTTTGTTTTGGCTGCTGCTGTTTTTCATTTAAAAACAAAGCACATCGCCATGCTTGCTGGAGCTATCACTGTGGCCGCGGCACTTCTTTCCCATTGGCGCTACCGCCAAGAAGTCAACGGCCATTCAACGAGTTGGCTGCAGCCATTTGAGCCCAATACCCCTCGTAATTTTCTCTTTCGTTATTTCATTGACTACACACATCCGGTTTTGCCCTGGTTTGCTTTCTTCTGCGTTGGGCTCATCATCGGGAAGTCTTATACCGCCTTCCGTTTAAAGCGAAAAACCATACTTTTCGCCAGTATTCCTGCGCTTTTTTGCATATACCTCGCAAGTGGTCTTGCGCTACATCACACCGATGGCTCATGGCAGCATCTCTTAAGTACCGACCCCTTCCAACGCGGCATATTGGCCACAGTTGGCGCGTGTACCAGTGCAGTACTCATCGTCATCCTCATTTCATTTCTTGCTGACAAGTACCCCACTTCCCCACTTGCTCAACTACTCCAGCGGTCGGGGCAAATCACACTGACCCTTTACCTCTGCCATGGCTTTATTTACAACGCAGTAGTGAACTGGTGGAACTGGGTTGAACCAGGTGGGTTCACCACTGCATTTATTTTTTCCTGCGTCGTGTGGACACTGCTCATTGCCGTTGGCGTTCGCTGGCAAACTTCCATTGGCAAAGGCCCTGTAGAAGTTGTTTATCGCAAGTTCGGAAACTAAAGGCGCAATTAAATTCTTGCCATGCGGTTCATGCCGCGTAGAGCAAAAGCTGCTGCACCAACAAGCGCACCATCGTCACCTAGACGCGCCGGAACAATACGTGCTCCTGTAGAAAATTCGAGTCGGCACAATTCATCAAGACTGTTTTGTGCTGCTTGGAAAAATGGTGCCCCAAAACCCAACGCCACACTTCCACCAACCACAGCAAGTGGAAGGTCGAGCAAGTTACACACCGAAGCGATGCCGCGGCCCACAAGGCGGCCAGTGCGCTGAATAATTTCATAGGTCGGTTGCGTAGGAGGCCTGCCAGTGATGGCCTCAATGGCTGGGCCAGAAGTTTCTGCTTCCAAGCAGCCACGGGCGCCACATACGCAGCGGCGGCCGCTTGGCTCCACAATGACGTGCCCAATATGGCCGGCGTTTCCCGCTGCACCGTCGAGTAGGCGGCCATTGAGCACAATGCCACCACCAACTCCAGTGGAGACGACCATTGCTAGAAAGTTGTCGTGCCCTTTGGCAGCGCCTTTCCAGCCCTCACCAAGGGCAAGCGCTTTGGCATCGCCATCGGCGAAGACAGGCAAGCCGGTCAGCGTTCGCAGCCGAGGGACCAACGGGAAATTACGCCAACAAGGAATATTCAGTGGCGACACCAGTTCTGCATTTTCTGTCATTGGCCCTGCACAACCCACACCCAGTGCAACTGGTTGTGCTCCGTGTTGTCCGCGAGCTTTCGTAAGCATGGCATCTACAAGTTGCGCAACATCGTTGAAAAGATTTTCATCGCTTTGGTTACTACGCACCGCGATACGACCTCTGTCGAT
This sequence comes from Acidimicrobiales bacterium, assembly GCA_030830415.1. GTDB lineage: Bacteria > Actinomycetota > Acidimicrobiia > Acidimicrobiales > Ilumatobacteraceae > F1-20-MAGs119. The sequence goes on from JAURNB010000242.1 coordinate 6,576, forward strand.
GACCATTCCTTCACGAGTAACAAGACCTGCAGCAACTTTGGTGCCACCAATGTCAAGAGCGAGAAGGACGTCCATACCGCTCTAGTGTCTATCGCACAGCAACATCAAAGTAAGTTTTTTCCGCGAGTAATCTGTTACAGCATGTTGAATTTTGCTGTGCCATCGGGTTGGAGCTCATTTTTCACCGAAGAGTTGTCTAAGAGTTATTGGGAATTGCTGAGTATTTTTATAGAAACAGAACGTGCAACGTTGGAGATTTATCCACCACACCATGAAGTGTTTGCGGCCTTCGCAGCAACTCCACTGCACAAAGTCAAAGTGGTCATCGTTGGTCAAGACCCGTATCACCAACCCGACCAAGCGCATGGGTTGAGTTTTTCTGTCAACACAAATGTTGCGCCACCACCATCACTGCGAAATATTTTTACTGAGCTACTGAACGACGTGAACGTCGATCGCAATCAACACCCAGCGAAAGGCAACCTCTCGTCGTGGGCAGAGCAAGGTGTGTTGTTGCTCAACACCACATGCACTGTGCGTCGCGGCGAAGCGGGGTCGCATAGCGGCAAGGGCTGGGAAAAATTTACAACTGCCGCGCTACGTGTCGTTGCTGAAACACATGAACATGTGGTTTTCATCTTGTGGGGCAAACACGCGCAGGCTTTGAGGCCCCATCTGGAACTCACTGGGAGCCATCACACATTCATCGAGTCACCACATCCCTCGCCATTGTCTGCTTACCGAGGTTTTTTCGGCAGTAAGCCTTTTTCACAGGCCAATACTGCTCTAATTAAGGCAACTCAAGCCCCGATCGATTGGGGTGCGTAAGGAATGAGATCTATCGAGACAACGAAGTTGTTGTTCTATTGACCTGCTTTGCAACAGAAGATGTTGTTGTGCTGAATTGTGACGCAATTGTTGAAGAGGTTTGCACTGGAACCGTGGTTGTTGCAACAGCTCCTTCCCCTACATACAAAATGACAGGAGTCGTACAGGACATTTGACTTGGATTTTCTTGCTCAACGACAATGAGTTTACGAAAGTCGGTGGCGGGTTGATTCCATATCGTCTGAGTCATATTCGCCGTTGTTTCCTTGTCGTAATAATCAATTGCGTATGAGACTGCTCCAGACTCTTGCATGTTTTTCATTTCCATCACTGACAGTCCAACAAAGTTTGGAACCAAATTGCACGGCAGGGTGACGGGTGAAGCAGAGTAACTAAACCCCAGGTTTGAACCGGGCTGAAATTGTCCAGTTGTGAGGAATGCACCTGCAACGACGACGCTGAGCGTGATCACATTGCGCAGACGTGAATTCTTTACTTCTCTGCGACCAAGTACAACCGACAAGTACAAAACTGCAATAAATACTGCGACCCCAAGAATTTTCTCTTCACCCCACTGCCCCACCAATACTCGAGTGTCGTCACTGTCGTTCAGTACCCATCCAAGCACTTGCGTGAACACCCAAGCTCGCGTTAACCACCACGCGGGAGCAAGACCCGTTGTGAAAGTTTTAGCTTTTGCAAACACTGCAAGAATACGATCGTAATTTTCACTCACCACTGAACGCCCTGCAGCAGGCTGCTTGTCAACGCTGAGTCCGGCTCCTCGTAGAAGATCGGTTGCATACTCAGCTGGATCAGCGAGCTTGACCCCATCGAGTAACGATGAAGCGATGTCGGATTCAAGGCCATCGGTGAGGTCTGCAACGGCGTCGGCCGGCAAATGCCGAAGTTCGCGCCGAACACTCTCTGCAAATACTGCGGCAACTTTTAAGTGGTCAGAGATATTTGACACTAGGAAACTCCTTCGTCGTTTTTGATAATTGCGTCAATGACATTTCGGAAATCAATCCATTGACTCTGTTGCTCAACAAGCCATTCACGACCGATTGCGGTCATCCCGTAGTACTTGCGGTGAGGACCCTCTTCCGATGGGACCACATAGCTCGATAAATACCCCGTGGAGAACAGGCGCCGTAAGGTTCCATACACCGAAGCTTCAGCGACATCGTTGAGGCCATATGCACGTA
>JAURNB010000243.1 GCA_030830415.1 Acidimicrobiales bacterium
GCCTTTTTCGACAAGGTGACGGCGAGCATTTCTAAAACAATGCGTTGCACATTGTTTTCAGGTTGTGCTTCGGTGAGGCCCAAAGAGTTCACCTGAACGCCGTAGCGAAAACGACGCGCTTTTTCATCGGTGATGTTGTAACGCTCACGACCAATGCGGTCCCACAATTCAGTAAATGCACGGAGTTTGCACATTTCTTCAACGAAACGAATGCCAGCATTCACGAAGAACGAAATGGAGCCGAAAACCTGAGGAAACTGTTCGTCGCTTACTTGTCCGCTTGCTTTGACAGCATCAAGAATGTCAATTGCATTTGCCAGCGAGATGGCAATTTCTTGAACCGGAGTAGCACCTGCTTCTTGCAAGTGATAGCTACAGACGTTCATGGGGTTCCACTTCGGAGCGTTGTGAGCGCACCATGCAACCATGTCGACAATGAGGCGCTTCGAAGCATCGGGCGGGAAGATATAAGTGCCACGTGACAAATATTCTTTGACGATGTCATTTTGAGTTGTTCCACGCAATGCAGTGGAAGGTGTGCCTTGCTCTTCTGCGTTTGCCACATACAACGCAAGCAACCATGCTGCTGTTGCATTAATGGTCATTGATGTATTCATCTGACCAGGTGGAATGTCTTTCAACAATGTACGCATGTGTCCGAGGTGGGCAACTGGTACACCAACTTTTCCTACTTCACCGCGAGCAAGAACATGGTCGGGGTCGTAACCCGTTTGTGTGGGAAGGTCGAAGGCAATGGAGAGCCCTGTTTGACCTTTCGACAAGTTGGTGCGGTATAACTCATTTGAAGCAGCTGCGGTGGAGTGCCCTGAATAGGTGCGCATCAACCATGGCTCTTCTCGGCGGCGTGGTGCAGTTTCAGACATAGAGACAGTCTCTACGATACGGGCTATTGGCCGCTAATAGCCCCTGATAATTGGCTCAAATACTCTTCTCGCGATACCTCGACGACCCCCAGTGAGGCTAAATGTGGGGTACTCCATTGCACATCGAGCAGCGACATATTGAAGCTGCGCATCTGCTCCACCAAATACATGAGTGCAACTTTGCTGGCATCGCGTTGGAGATGAAACATCGATTCGCCTGCAAATAATCCACCAACGCGAACGCCGTACAGACCTCCCACCAGGTGCCCATCTTCGTTATACGTTTCCACTGAGTGCGCCCAACCCAATTCGTGCAGGCGTTCATAGGCGGCAATGAAGGGCGGAGTGATCCATGCCCCTTCACGTGATGGTGAAGCGCAGGCAGTCATCACTGCAGAAAAGTTGGTGTTCATGCGCATGGTGTATTTCTTTGCGCTTTGTTTCATGGAACGACTCACATGCAAGTGTGACAGCGGAAGAACCCCGCGTGGGTTGGGCGACCACCAACCCAAGTGTTTGCTCCCACGACCAATGCCCATCGGAAACATGCCATGGGAGTAGGCGTAGATGAGCGTTGATGGTTCAAGGTCGGCGCCGCCACCCACAAGGTCGTCGTCGGGCCACTCTGCAGCAGGGGGGAATGCCCAATGGCATTCGCTTACTGCGTGAGGTGTTGTTTCAAATAACACAACACAGGTTTAGTACGTATAGAACCCATTTTTCGTTTTTCGCCCAAGTTTGCCCTCGGAAACAAGTTGGCGTAGGAGCAGCGCAGGTTCATCGGTGGCGCTCGGTGAACTTTTGTGCAGTGTTTCCAGAATTGATAGCGAAGTATCGAGGCCCACTAAATCGAGTAATGCAAATGGCCCCATAGGGAAGTTGCAGCCACCCTTCATTGCAATATCAATGTCGCTCATGGTGGCAGTTCCGCGTTCATACATTTTGATGGCGTTGTTGAGGTAGGGGAACAACAGCGCGTTCACAATGAAGCCGGCATCGTCGCGTACATGGACCGGAGTTTTTCCACACGACTGGGTCAGGGCTACCGCAAATTGAATGGTCTCGTCGGAGGAAGTGATGGGTCGAACAATTTCTACAAGTGACATTGTTGTTGCCGGATTAAAAAAATGAATGCCACATACTTTGTCGGGACGTTGAGTGGCGCGTGCTAATTCAACAATGGGCAGCGTGCTTGTATTGCTTGCCAAAATGGTGGTGGGAGACAAGAGTGTGTCCAGTTCGGCAAACAAAGCAATTTTTGTTTCGAAATCTTCAACAACAGATTCAAGAACAACATCACACTGTTGGAGGTCTTTGAGTTGAGTAGTTGTTGAACACAGCGCGAGGATGTCGCTCTTGCGTTGCGCGTCAAGGCGACCGCGTTGCACTTGTTTTTCCAAACTGGAGGTGAGCACTTTGAGAACATCGCTGGCAGCTTCAGCCGAGCGGGAACGCAACACCACGCGGTGCCCCGCCGCAGCGAAGACCTCTGTGATACCTGCACCCATGATGCCGCTGCCCACGATGCCGATGGTCTGGGGCGCAAGCTCGTGAGGTGACGATTGGGGGTGGGTTGGGGAAAGTTCAGGTGAAGTCACACCGAGGAGCATAGTTACCAGCGAGTAACTTTGCCACTTCCTGATTACGGTGGCAGGGTGCCTCTCTCCAGTCCTTCATCTAGCCCTGTTTCCACCGATGAAGCGTGGGCTTTAGCTACCCACCCAGACCGCCTCATTGGGATGCAAACCTCCCACAACTCTCGCGACCTTGGGGGTTACCCGACAGCCAATGGGCATATGAAGTGGGGCGTTCTCTATCGTGCCGACTCGATGCATCATCTGAACGACGCTGATTTGGCTCTCATTGGCACCCTCGGAATTCGCAATGTGGTCGACTTGCGATCAGCAGACGAATTGGAAAACCGCGGCAAATTTCCGGTCGACAAATATGAAGTGAATTTTTACAATCACTCCATTTTGGATCTCACGTGGTCGGAAGATGATGTGCCTGTTACCGATGACCCAATGGAATTTTTGTTGTGGGCATACCCTGAAATGTTGGGCAACGGGTCGCCCCGTTTTGCAGACTCGGTCAACACATTGGCCAATGCCGATGGGCCAACTATTTTTCATTGCGCTGCCGGCAAAGACCGGACTGGACTTTTAGCAATGATGGTTCTCGGGTCGCTTGGTTGCGATCACGAATACATCATTGCCGACTATGAACAAAGTGATGCCGCAATGGATCGGTTAGTCGCCTGGGCCAAGGGCCATTCAAAAGAACTTGCCGATCGCATTGGTGTGACGCCGGCATCATTTCTTCGTGCCGATGGTCGAGCAATGCGCATCATCATTGATGGCCTTGTTGCTGAACATGGCTCACTACGTAACTACACCAAATCAATTGGGGTGAGTGA
>JAURNB010000244.1 GCA_030830415.1 Acidimicrobiales bacterium
AAAGAGGACAAAGAGATCGTTCAGGGGTCAATTGCTGCTCTCGTTGAAACAGGGAAATACCCAAAGAATCTGTGGGCTTAGGTTTCCCTTCGTAGTCATCAATCGCGAAGCAGTACGGTAGTGACATGGATTTTGCACTCACACCTCGTTGCTTGGAATATCGTGAAAAATTGCTCGCCTTCATGGACGAGATGATCTATCCCAATGAAGAACTCTATGAAGACCAGTTGCGTGAAGCAGGCAACCCACATGCCCAGCCGCCAATTATGGAGGAACTCAAAAAAGAGGCTCGTAAGCGCGGACTATGGAACCTTTTCCAACCACACAAAGAGTGGGGACCTGGTTTAACAAACGCCGAATATGCACCACTCGCAGAAATTCTTGGTCGTTCGAGCATCGCTTCTGAGTCGTGCAACTGCAACGCTCCCGACACCGGCAACATGGAAGTACTCACCATGTTCGGAACACCAGAACAGCAAGACCTCTGGTTGCGTCCGTTGCTTGAAGGCGAAATTCGTTCAGCATTCGCTATGACCGAGCCTGCGGTTGCCTCGAGCGACGCCACCAATATTTCACTAAGGATTGAACGCGATGGCGACCACTACGTGTTGAATGGCCGTAAGTGGTGGACCTCCAATGCGTTTCACCCCAATACAAAAATTCTCATTGTGATGGGTAAGACCGACCCCAAGGCAGCGCCACACCAACAGCAGAGCCAAATTTTGGTTCCCATCGATACACCGGGCGTTACCTTGAAGCGCAACCTCACCGTGTTTGGCTACATCGACCAGGAAGGCCATGCCGAAACAATTTTCGACAATGTGCGTGTTCCTGTAAGCAACCTCATTGCCAACGAAGGTGATGGCTTCATGATCAGCCAAGCACGCCTCGGACCTGGACGTATTCACCACTGCATGCGTACCATTGGTGCAGCAGAACGTGCACTAGAAATGTTGTGTCAGCGTTCTTTGAGCCGCACCACATTCGGCAAGCGCGTAGCAGAGCGTTCAAATATTCAAGACTGGATTGCTGAAGCTCGCATTGACCTCGAAATGATTCGTCTCTTGACCATGAAAACTGCTTGGCTCATGGACACTGTGGGCAACAAAGGTGCACGTACAGAAATTGCGGCAATTAAAGTTGCAGCACCGGTGATGGCGCTCAAAATTATTGACCGCGCCATTCAAGTTCATGGAGCTGGCGGAATCAGCCAAGACTTCCCACTGGCACGTATGTATGCACACATTCGTTCACTGCGCTTGGCCGATGGGCCAGACGAAGTGCACAAAATGATTATTTCGCGTGCAGAACTACGTAAGTACGACCCATCATTTCGTACCGACGGTGTGAGCGCCGCTGCCCCAAGTGGTGGTCGGGGCTAGATCTAGCCCTACCATGGCGCCTCCGGTACCTGAAGCGCCAACAAAAGTACTTGCTCGATGAATATCTGCAAACTGCTTCACAATGGCGAGTCCTAAACCCGAACCGGGCATAGCTCGGGTTGCTGCTGCACGATAAAAGCGATCGAAAACAAATTGGCGATCTTCAGGTGCAATACCAGGCCCTGAGTCGTGCACTTCAATGCGCGTTCCTTTAATAAATACATCAACTTTGCTGCCCGCCGGGCTGAACTTGATGGCATTGTCGATGAGATTCGAAATAGCTCTGTCGAATTGTGCAGGACGCACCATGACCTGTGCTGGTGAAGCAGAGTGCAGTTCCACTATGCGCCCCGAGCGTCGTTGGGCGCGTTCAACAACTTCTTGTACAGCTTCAGCAATATCGACGGCAGCGGGATCTTCTGAAGACCGTTGGTCTGAAGCTAATGCAGAGAGCTCGCTTGAGAGCGCGGTGAGTTCATCAATCTCGGCACGAATGTCGTGGATAATTTCTTCACGAGTATGTTGTGGCAAGTCGGGGCGTTCAAGCAGTTCTGAGTTTGCACGCAAGCTGGTGAGAGGTGTGCGTAGCTCGTGACTCGTATCTTGTACTAGTTGCTTTTGTTGGGCAACAGAGTTGCCTAACGCTTGCAACATCGTGTTGAAACTAGAAACCAAGTCGGCAACTTCGCCACTTGCCTTAATGTCAATGAGTTGCGATGTGTCTTGTGTGGAAGCAATTTCCACTGCAGAGGCAGATAATTGTTCAATGGGTTTACTCGTACGGCGTGCAATAAACCATCCGGCTGCTGCAGCCATCACAATTCCACCAAAGCCAAATACAAAGAGCCAGGTGCGCATTCCTGCTCGCGCATCTTCAATGTCGGTAATGTCGCGACCAAGCTGTAATGCACCACCGCTAGGAAGCGACACGGTAAGGACTCGATATGAACTGCCCTCAACGGTGGTGTTGTACAACAAGCTCATACCTTCGGTTGCGCTTTGGGCTAGGACCAGATCTTCTTCTCGCACTGCTAGTTCAGATGGGCCGAGGCTTGCTAAAACAATTCCGTTGATGCCGATGACCTGAGTAATGGCATCAAACTCAGGTTGTAAAAGAGTTGGGCCAAGTGGCGAAGACATGCGACCAGGAAAACGAGGTTGCTCAAAGTTG
>JAURNB010000245.1 GCA_030830415.1 Acidimicrobiales bacterium
ACCCACCCATCAATATCTTCGACCTTCCGCTCTATGGCGAGATGGCCAAACTTGCTGGTGAACTAGCAAGCGATAACGATGTGCGTGTAGTGGTTTTGAGTTCTGCCAATCCCGACTTCTTTATCCCACACTTCGACGTGGGCCTCATTTTGCAAATACCGCAAGACCTGCCCACACCTACTGAGCTCAATACCTTCACCAAAATGTGTGAAGCGTTTCGCGAAATGCCCAAAGCAACTATTGCAGTAATTGAAGGTCGCATTGGCGGCGGGGGAAGCGAACTGGCGCTGAGTTGCGATATGCGTTTTGCGCTGCGAGGTAAAGCAGTTTTTAATCAGCCTGAAGTTGCACTCGGCATTATTCCCGGTGGAAGTGGCACCGTACGGCTCTCGCGTTTAGTGGGGCGTTCGCGGGCATTAGAAGTGGTGCTTGGTTGCGACGATATTGATGCCGATACTGCTGAACAATGGGGTTGGGTCAACCGAACATTCAACGCAGATGAACTGTGGCCCTTCGTCAATCGTATGGCGCAACGCATTGCCTCTTTCCCGCCAGCAGCCGTGCAAGAAGCAAAGGCGGCAATTTTGCGCAGCGATCACAACATTCACGATGAATTACTGCAAGAGGCGATTGGCTTCAACAAATTGCTCGCTGACCCTCGCGCTCAAACTGCAATGCAGAACTTTATGGAACGCGGTGGCCAAACAAGCGATGGCGAAAAACGCTTAGGTGAGCTTGCGGGTGAATTGGGCTAACGCTCGTCTTTAGTGTTTGTTAATGGAAACAGGGCTGGGCTGATAGGGCTTGTTCACTAGGTCAAAGAAGTCGTTGCCTTTGTCGTCGACCACAATGAATGCAGGGAAATCTTTCACTTCAATTTTCCACACTGCTTCCATGCCGAGCTCTGCGTATTCCAACACTTCCACTTTGGTGATGCAATCTTGGGCTAAACGAGCAGCGGGGCCGCCAATAGAGCCTAGGTAGAAACCGCCGTGCGTTTTGCAGGCATTAGTAACCTGAGTAGAGCGGTTGCCCTTGGCAAGCATGATGAAGCTGCCACCTTGTGCTTGGAACTCATCAACATATGAGTCCATGCGACCAGCAGTGGTGGGTCCGAATGAACCCGACGCCATTCCCGTTGGAGTTTTTGCGGGCCCTGCGTAATACACGCAGAAATCTTTCATGTATTGCGGCATGCCGCCACCAGCGTCGATGCGCTCTTTAATTTTTGCGTGTGCAATATCGCGTGCCACCACCATGGGGCCAGTGAGCATGACGCGAGTTTTCACTGGGTACTGCGACAACTTTTTACGAATGTCGCTCATGGGTTGCGTGAGATCTATTTGCACCACTTCGCTGGCCAGTTGGTCTTCGGTAACTTCTGGCAAGAAACGTGCAGGGTCGGTTTCGAGTTCTTCAAGGAAAATGCCCTTTGCAGTAATTTTCCCCACTGCTTGGCGGTCGGCGCTGCATGACACAGCAAATGCGACGGGGCAACTTGCACCGTGGCGTGGGAGGCGAACAACGCGCACGTCGTGGCAGAAATACTTGCCACCAAATTGAGCTCCAATTCCTGTTTGTTGAGCAAGCTTTAACACTTTTTGCTCAAGGTCAATATCGCGAAATGCGTGGCCGAGTGCACTACCAGCAGTGGGGAGCGCATCGAGATAGCGAGCGCTAGCAAGCTTTGCGGTTTCCACTGCAATTTCAGCAGAGGTGCCACCAATAACAACAGCGAGGTGATATGGCGGGCATGCTGCTGTGCCAAGAGTTTTCATTTTGTCGAATAGCCACGGCAAAAGTGCCTTTTCATTTAGCAAAGCTTTTGTTTCTTGAAAGAGGTAGCTCTTGTTTGCAGAGCCGCCACCCTTTGCCATGAAGAGAAACTTGTATGCATCGCCATCGACAGCAGAAATTTTGATTTCAGCGGGAAGGTTGTTGCCCGTGTTCACTTCGTCATACATGTTGAGCGGCGCCATTTGGCTGTAACGCAAGTTGCTCGTGAGATACGTGTTGTAAATGCCGCGGGCAATTGCTTCTTCATCGCCACCACCGGTGAAAACAAATTGACCTTTCTTGCCTTTCACAATTGCCGTACCGGTGTCTTGGCACATGGGCAAAATTCCGCCGGCTGCGATGCTCGCATTCTTCAAGAGGTCAAGGGCAACAAAGCGGTCGTTATCGCTTGCTTCGGGATCATCCAAAATGTTTGCTAGTTGTTGCAAGTGGCTGGCACGCAAGAGGTGTGCAATATCGCGCATGGCTGTGCTTGTGAGCAACGTGATAGCGCTTGGTTCAACGCGCAAAAACGTGCCTGCAGGTGAATCGAAGGTAGAAACACCTTCGCTTCCCAGGTAGCGATAAGTAGTGGTGTCGGGGCCGAGGGGGAAGATCTCGGTGAAGTCAAAATCAGCCATACCTCTACGGTAGGGGCTAGAGGTCTACTCGCGCACGTTTGGATTGGCTGGCCACGAGTGTTTGGGGTAACGCCCTGCCATTTCTTTGCGCACTTCAGCCCACGAGCCCTCCCAAAAAGCAGGGAGGTCGCTTGTTACTTGCACTGGGCGTTGGGCAGGCGAGAGGAGCTCAACTACCAATGGAACCTCACCAGCGCCAATACAAGGGTGGATGGTGGCGCCATAGAAGGCCTGAACGCGTGCAGTGATACGTGGAGGCTCATCGCCTCGATAGGCAATGGCGAACTCGGCGCCGTTGTTCAGTGTGACGCGCTCAGGGGCCAGTGCATCGAGCTCACTGCCAAGGTGCATGGGGAGCCCACTGCGCAAAATGAGCGCCACGTTCAGTGCTTCAAGGTCGCTGCGCGATGTGCACCCGGCAAGATAGGGCTCAAGCCATTCGTCGAGGCTGGCAAGCAAGTTCTTGTTGCTCCAGTCGGGCCACTCGTTGTTGCGTGAATGGAGAAAAGCAACACGTTGGCGCAAGGAGATGGCGTTGTCGTTCCAAGTGAGTGCTTGCAAACTTGTTGCCTGAATGCGCTCAATGAGTGCGGATGTTGTTTGCTCACTGGGCTCTGGCTTTTGACGCACGGTGCGTAGACGCATGCCGTCGAGCTTCCATTCAATATGGCGTATGAGGTCGTTTCGTTCACGGTCCCATACAAGTTCATTGCTCACCGTCATGTGCTCGGCGAGTTGGTCGGTGATGTCCTCTTGCGAGATTGCTGCGGCAAGGCGAATACGGCTGTTCTTTCGATCGCCATCGAGGTCGGCGGCAACAAGAAATTGCTCTTCGGCGAGATGCGCGTTTTTTGGCATCCATGCTGCAGCGCCACTGCGTAATTGAAATTGACCGCCAGCAGTTTTGCGCACAGCGAGCCAATCGGGATACGCGCGCAAGAGAAGCTTGCCGGTTTCATGAACCACAACCGATTCGCTTGAACTATTCGTCCCGTGCACGCGGTTGGCTCTACTCAACAAATCACGGGCCTGGTCGCGCACGCGAGCACTTGCACGACGATCGATGCGGTCGTCACTGCTCATTCCATCAACACACTCAATGCGCCATGCCAGGTCTTCAGGAACGTTGTCGCGTAGTCCGCGAACAATGTCGCGTTCTTCAAGCAAGCAGGCAAGCAAACATGCTGTCCACATTTCTTGTGGTGTTGCACTCATCACCATTGCTCCTAGTCGAGGGTGCAGAGGAAGCGAGAGCATTTTCTTGCCGAGTTCGGTAATGGTGCCTTCGCTGTTGAGAGCACCAATGAGGGTGAGTAACGTGCGTCCTTTTTCAAATGCCGCTGCAGGTGGGGTGTCGAGAAAGGCAAGATCCCGAACATCAACTCCCCATGCAGCGAGTTCAAGAGCAACTTGAGCGAGGTCGACTTGCAAAATTTCTGGTTCCACTTGTGAACGACGCGAGCCATGTTCTGCTTGTGGCCAGAGCCTGTATGCCGTGCCATTGCCGAGTCGCCCCGAGCGACCTGCACGTTGGTGGGCGCTTGCTTGGCTGATGTTGACCGTGGTGAGGCGCGTCATGCCAGTACGCGGGTCGAACCGCGGTGCACGAGCAATGCCCGAGTCAATTACCACGCGCACGCCATCGACAGTGAGGGAACTCTCGGCAATATCGGTAGAAAACACAATGCGTCGTCGCCCTGGGCGGCTTGGTGCAAGAGCCGCATCTTGTTCTTCTAAAGTCAGAGCTCCAGCAAGTGGGAACAGATCAACTGCGCCTTCGGTAACACTTTCGGTTGCAGTAATGGCGCGGCGAATTTCGCCGATGCCTGGCAAGAAAACCAAAATATCGCCTTCGGTTTCACGCAATGCGCGTACAACTGTTGCTGCAACTTTGTTTTCCAGACGTTCGTCGTCGCGGCGTTGGCCTTTACGTACCGTTGGTGAGCGCCACCAGTGCACCTCAACTGGAAAGAGCGTGCCACTTGACGACACAACAGGTGCAGGC
>JAURNB010000032.1 GCA_030830415.1 Acidimicrobiales bacterium
AACAACCGCGTGGTGTTTGGCAAGAACGTTGCCGAGTACCAACTCACACAAGTGAAGTTGGGTCGCATGGCCGCCATCATTCAGGCAAGTCGCCAGTTCAGCTACGAAGTAGCCAAACTCATGGCAAAAGGCGAAGGTGCCATGGAAGCAAGCATGGTGAAGGCCTATGTATGCAAGGCCGCTGAATGGGTGTCACGCGAAGCGATGCAAATTCATGGTGGCTTTGGCTACGCCGAGGAATACACCGTGAGCCGCCTCTTTGTAGATGCTCGAGTGCTTTCCATTTTTGAAGGTGCCGACGAAACGCTGTGCTTGAAAGTAATTGCTCGACAACTCGTTGACGCTGCGAAAAATTAATTTTCAAAACGCAGACAAAAGCTCAGTGAGCGACATAATGCGAATGACGTCGTGACCTTCGGCAAAGCCGTAAGGGTCTACTAAACACGGCACAAGCCCTGCACCGCGTGCACCGCCAACGTCCATAATGAGTGAATCGCCAACGTACAAAATGCGTGCGGGGTCAATGTCGGGCAGTTTCTGCAACGCAATATGGAAAATGCGTGGGTCCGGTTTTTGAATTCCGACGATGTGGCTATCAATCACAAAGCGCACTGGGGCGAACTCGCCTTCGCCCACCTGACATACGGCGCTCTGCGCAAGCGTCGCCTCAATTTGGCCGCTCGCATTACTCACAATGCCAATGGGTACTAATTTGTCGTGCAATGACTGCAACACCGTACGAGCATGGGTAGTGGGGTGACGCCACAAGTTGGCCACACCTTTGACTTTGCCAAATACCTCAAGTGCTTCTTCTCTCACTGCGTCTTTCACGCCGACGGTCTCTAAATAGGTTTCGTCATAGTGAGTCCAATCGTTTTCACCGGCAGTGCTGGCAGATTTTGCCGCCATCCCCGCGTAGTGCGCACGAGCGTGAACATCGTGATCTTGCGACCCCCCGTAATAGTGGAGCAATGGCCCGAGAACTGTTGGGTCAGGCAGCACCAATACGCCACCAGCATCAAAGAGGACTGCATCGAAATTTCCGCTGGCTAATTGAGGTTGTGGCACTGAGTCAGATTAGGCGTTTATTGCCTCCCCTCACCTCATAATTCGTGTTGTTCGGCGTGAAGCCCTACGATTAACCCGTGCGTAGTGCTAAAGACTTCTTCAAACCTCTCGCCGTTGGTGCTCCCGAGCCCGTGCGCGAGATTCCGTTCCGCCCGAGTCGTGTCATTCACTTCTTCCCACCACAAATTGAAAAAATGGTGGCAAAGCTTCCCGACACCATTCCGAACGTCGACATTCTGCTCGGCAACTTGGAAGACGCCATTCCGATGGCCGACAAGGCAGCTGCTCGCGCTGGGTTCATTCATGTGGCCAAAACCATGCCCATGGGTGACACACAGTTGTGGACACGCGTCAACAGCCTCGACTCCCCATGGTTCTTAGACGACGTCACCGACATTGTTACCCAAGCCGGCGACAAAGTTGACGTCATCATGATTCCTAAAGTGGAAGGCCCGGAAGACATTCACTATGTTGACCGTTTGCTTGCTCAGCTAGAAGCTCGTGCTGGGTTGAAGCGCCCTATTTTGATTCATGCACTTTTAGAAACTGCACGAGGCGTGGCAAACGTTGAAGAAATCTGTGGTGCATCACCGCGCATGCAGGGCCTCTCGTTAGGGCCAGCAGACCTTGCAGCAAACCGCCGCATGAAAACCACACGTGTGGGTGGCGGACACCCCGACTATGTGGTGCGCAAAGACCCAAATCCCGATGCACCCGACGCACCGCGCGAAGTATTCCAACAAGACCTCTGGCACTACACCATTGCCCGCATGGTCGACGCGTGTGCAATGCACGGCATCTTGCCCTTCTATGGCCCATTTGGCGATATCAAAGACGTGGTGGCCTGTGAAGACCAATTCCGCAATGCGTACTTGCTCGGCTGCGTTGGTGCGTGGAGTTTGCACCCCGTACAAATCGATATCGCAAAGCGCGTCTTTAGCCCACGCCCACAAGATGTGCTTCAAGCTCAACGCGTGATCGACGCAATGGGCGACGGCACAGGCGCCATCATGCTCGATGGAAAAATGGAAGACGATGCTTCCGTTAAACAATGCAAAGTAGTTGTTGAACTCGCTAAGCAACTTGCTACTCGCGACCCACATCTCGCTTCGCTCTACGGCTATTAAAATTTCATAGTAAAAGGATTATTGCAATGTCTGCTCTTCGCCCTCGCCGCTCTGTTCTCTATATGCCTGCCGCAAATGAGCGGGCACTAGAAAAAGCAAAAGGCATCTCTGCCGATGCGCTCATTTTCGACCTCGAAGATGCAGTGTCTCCCGACTCCAAAGATGCAGCACGTGAAAATGCTGTGAAGGCAGCTTCATCGGGCGAATACGGCAAGCGCGAAATCACCATTCGCTGCAATGGCCTCGACACCCCATGGGGCGCAGCCGATATTGCCGCTGCTGCCAAAGCATGCGTGTCGGCAATTGTGATTCCCAAGGTGAGCGATGTCAAAACTCTCGACGAGGTGTCGCGCCACTTAGATGCAGCAGGAGCACCAAAGGAAATTCTCATTTGGGCAATGATTGAAACCCCAACTGCCATTCTCGACGCGCGCGCCATTGCGGCTCACCCACGCGTAGCTGTTTTGGTAATGGGCACAAACGACCTTGCCAAAGAGTTACGTGCTGCACAAATACCTGGCCGCGCTCCGCTCTATTCGCATCTTGCCACTGCACTTCTTGCTGCTCGTGAAGCCGGAAAGCCCATTATCGACGGCGTGTTTAACAACATCAAAGACGCCGATGCATTCCGCGAGGAATGTATTCAAGGCATGGAGATGGGCTTCGACGGAAAAACCCTCATTCACCCCGACCAGGTTGCAATTGCCAACGACGTGTGGGCACCAAGTGAAGCTGAAGTTGAGCATGCACGCAAGGTCATTGCAGCATTCGATGAAGCGCTTGCCGCCGGCAAAGGCGTTGTTCAACTCGATGGCAAGATGATTGAAAACTTGCACGTTGCTAATGCGCAGCGTGCCATTGCAATTGCCGACGCAATTGCTGCCTTGAACTAACTCAGTTACAAATTCGCGCGGAAGAGCGCAAGCGTGCGTGTCCACGCCGTGCTTGAAGCTGCTGCGTTGTACACCTCGGGACGCTCATCGTTGAAAAACGCGTGGTCGGTACCGGCGTACACATGAAACGTGGCGTTTTTCCCACGCTTGCGCAGGTCTACTTCCAGAGCCTTTGCCATTTCAGGTGAGGCAAATGCATCATTTTCCGCATAATGGCCTTCTACAACTGCAGTAAGCGCATCCCAATTGGGCTGTGCTTCTGGCCAAGGAATGACACCGTAGAAAGGAGCAGCTGCAGCAACTGCGTCGGGACGCTGGCACGCGAGCGCCAATGTGAGACCGCCGCCCATGCAAAAACCAACAACTCCTACTTTGGTGCGACCAGTTTTTTCTTGGAGGAAGTCAACAGCTCCGCTCATGTCTTTTGCTGCATGTTGCAGGTTGAGACCCATCATCAACTTGCCCGCTTCATCGGGTTCAGTACTCGACTCGCCGTTGTAGAGGTCGGGAGCAAGCACTGTGAAACCTTCCGCCGCCAAACGATCGGCAACGTCACAAATATGTGACACAAGACCCCACCACTCTTGAATGAGCACAACACCAGGAGCCGAAGCATTTGCAGCATTGCTCGCCAGGTACCCGCTGCAGGTTCCGCCATTGCTTTTGAATGAAACGCTCTCGCCCATGTGACTCTCTTTCAGTTGCTTTTCACTATCTTAAATTGCTGATCGCGTGAGCAGTTCCACTGCAGGTGGGCACTGTGCCGAAATGCCCTGAGGCGGCAACGCCGCAACATCGTGCACTCCGTCGCTGCCCACAATTGCCTGACACAACCCGAAGGGCACTTCACTAGCTTCGCGGTGCCATGCACGCACCTCGCGGCGCTGCGATATTTGGCGATCGAGATCTTGCACAATGCCTGCGTACAAAACATCGGGCAACCTTGCCCCCACGCTTGCCGACAACAGAACTGGCTTCTCGGCACAATACGCAGCGCTCGCCAAGGCCAGTGAGCCCGCAGTGCACCAGGCACTCATTGAGCCAGTTGCGTATGCCGACAACAACACCGCATCGGCATTCGCTGCAGCAATGGCCCCATGAGATGCGTTCACGAGATGCGCCGGAATCTCGAGGCGCTCC
>JAURNB010000246.1 GCA_030830415.1 Acidimicrobiales bacterium
TCAAATATTTGAAATGCTTGTGCACCATGTTGAATTTGTGCCGAGACAAGTGCAATGGCGTGCTGACTAAGTCTTTCCATGACGCTATGCCACAACACATCGTTGTTGCGCATCATGGCAAATGAATTTTCGTAAGTTCTGCTCGGTCTTCCTTCAATGAGGTAGCTGGCAACGGTGAATGGAGCACCAGCAAAACCAAGAAGTGGCACTTCTAGTTCTTTTACCAACATGTCGATTGTTTGCATTACGTAATGCATGTCGGTTTCAGGTTCAAGGGCGCGCAGTCGAGCGAGGTCGTCGTTTGTGCGTAGTGGAACGGGCGCTACTGGGCCGGTTCCTGGCGCCACGTCGATGCCAAAACCAACAGCATGTGAAGAAACCACAATGTCGCTGTAGAGAACTGCAGCATCAACTCCGTATCGCCGTACGGGCTGCAAAGTAAATTCTGCTGCAAGCTCAGGTTTTTTGATTGCATCTAAAATGCTTCCTTCGCCGCGCAAGGCTCGGTATTCAGGAAGGCTGCGACCCGCTTGACGCATAAACCACACAGGTGTGTGTGTTGCGCGTTCACCACGCGCAGCGGTGAGAAACGGAGAAGTAGGTAGTGCTGTCATGATTCAGCGCAAGTGGATTGACAGGTAACGAGGAGCACCTAGACAGGTTACCTGCGTTGCTGTTGCGTACGAAGTTGAGCCTCAATTCGAGCAATACGGGTACGCGCCTCTGGATGAGAAGAAAAGATCTTCTCGTGCCACTGTTTTTTCGCCAAGCGCAGAGTGCGCGAATCTTGTTGTGCATCTTGATGAGCAAAAGTGAATCGGGAAAGCGCAGTAGACAACTGTTTCCCAAAGCCGAGTGTCACAGCACGAGCGTCGGCCTGGAACTCGGCATTTTTCCCCACAATGTTGTTCAAAATGTGAGCACTCAGAAGTGAAGCTTGGAAAATCCATGCGGTCGCGGTGAATAAAGAAGTGATGAGTTTGCTGGGAATGCGGAAGTACTCATGACGTGGCACGAGAGCGTGCTCAATGCGAAGTGCTGTTCCTTGAAGAAAAAATCCGAGACGTGCACATGCAATGATGGGCAAACTCAGCCATTGGCCAATTGATAATGCAACGGTATGTGCACCAAGGTGGTGACTCATTTCATGGGCTACTACGCCAGTGAGTTCCTCGTCGCTGAGATGTTCTACTGCTGATGAACTCACCACAAGAATGTGCCCGCCACATGCGAAGGCGTTGATGTCGTCGCTTTCATCAATTGCAACAACAAAACGTGGAGTATGGAGTCGAGCACTCTGGGCAACAATCTTGATGAGCGGGGTGAGTCGAGCTGTTTCCTGTGCATTTGGTGCACGAGTGCCAAGAAGGCGCACAACAAACAGGCGCTGTGCAGGAAGAAAAAACATCAGGCCAGCACCGAGTGCAACGACACTGTGAAAAATGAAGAAATTCACCGAAAAAATGAGTGAGAAAAACCACCAGAAAATTGACGTAGAAACAAACCAAGCGGGAAGCAGTGCAATAACGGGAATAACGGCACTGAAGGCAGATGATTCCACCGATTTTCTCTGTTGCCGCATGGTTCTAGGCTAGACGCGAAGGCAAGCCATTCAGTGAGACGATCTACACTGTGCAGATGGCAACTCATGAGGTAATGGCTGGTGCAGAAGCGTGGTCTCATCAAGGAACTCTCACCACAGGTGTTTTGGTAGTTCACGGATTTACGGGTAACCCTGGTTCCATGAGGGGCCTTGCTGAGGCGTGTGCTTCGGCCGGCTTTCATGTTGAAATGCCACGACTCGCTGGGCACGGAACCGACATTGAAGATATGTTGCCCACAACCTGGAGCGATTGGTTGCGCGATGCCGACACCGCTTACACCATGCTGGCCTCACGTGTGGAAAAAGTGGTGGTGATGGGTTTATCGATGGGCGGAACACTCACCTTGTGGCTTGCATCGCAGCGCCCCAGCATCGCCGGCATTGTTTGCGTGAACCCTGCAGCTCAGGCGATGCCTGAAGAAATCGTGAGTGCTATTGACGGCATGTTGACCGAGGGTACAGAAGTGATTCCGGGTATTGGAAGCGATATAGCCGACCCTGACACCACGGAAAATGCGTATTCCGGCACACCCATTCGTCCATTGCTTTCCTTTATTGCCGACGGGCTTAAACCACTGGCCGAGCGTTTGCCAGAAATCAAAGTGCCGTTGTTGCTTTTCACATCAACTCAAGATCATGTCGTTAGCCCGGCCGATAGCGATTTCATTGTTGCAACGTACGGTGGAGCAGTAGAACAGGTGAAATTAGAACGTAGCTATCACGTAGCAACACAAGACTTCGACAAGCAAATCATTTTTGACGGCGCGGTCAATTTCGCTTTTGCGGTGGCAGAAAGTTAACTCAGTGTTTTCACCATATATATGGGCGAGTATCCCGAGCCCTTCCACGGGAACATTGAATCTTGGGCCATTACGCATGAACGCTTATGGCCTCATGATTGCTCTTGGCGTAGTAGTTGCTGTGTGGTTGTTAGGTAAGCGTGTTGAAGCTCGCGGAGTTGCCACAAGTGAAGATATTGGCTCCATTGCAATGTGGGCAGTTCCTGCGGGCATTGTTGGCGCTCGTGCGTATCACGTGGTCACCGATTGGTCACGCTTTTCCAATAACTATGGAGACATCGTCAAGGTGTGGCAAGGCGGCCTTGGTATTTGGGGTGGCATCGCACTTGGTGTTGTTGCAGGCATGTGGGCAACTCGCAAAAAAGGTTTAGATGTATTGCTCGTTGTTACTTGTGCAGCACCTGCGTTAGCTGTTGCCCAAGCGATTGGTCGTTGGGGAAATTGGTTCAATCAGGAGCTCTTTGGAAAAGCCACCACGTTGCCGTGGGGTCTTGAAATCAGTGCCGACAAAACGATGAGCGCTGGTTTTCCTGTGGGTACTACTTTTCATCCAACATTTCTTTACGAGTCAATCGGCTGTGCTCTTTTGTGCTTGGTATTGCTTGCTGTCGATCAGAGAGTCCCACTACGACCCGGGCGACTCTTTTTTGTGTACGGCGCGGGGTACACCCTGATGCGATTTTTCATTGAAGGTTTGCGCATTGACGATGCCCATCAAGCGGGTGGATTGCGGCTGAATCAGTGGGTTTCTCTCGCAGTCTTTGTTGTATCTATTGGCTTTTTGGTACGTGAGGCGCTCTGGTATCGGCGTAGTGAGCCTGACCCGTCTAACGTTCTTCCTTATGGCGACCTCCAATAACTCAGCAGCAAACGACACAGTTCTTCTTTCACACCCTGCCCCAGGGGTAGCGCTCCTTACCCTGAATCGCCCTGATCGCTTAAATGCATGGAACGGTGAACTCTCCGAGCGCTATTTCCAATTGATGGACGAGTGTGTAGCAAACGACGAAGTGCGTGTACTTGTTGTGACGGGTGCGGGAAAAGGTTTTTGTGCAGGTGCCGACATGGATGCATTGCAATCAATTGGTCGCTCCTCTTCAGGTGGGTCTAACGCTGGTGCGCAGTCAGCAGCAGGTGGACGCTTGCAGTCGTATACAACAACTATTCCCAAGCCAGTCATCGCTGCCATCAATGGTGCGTGCGCAGGAATTGGCATGGTGCAGGCGTTGATGTGCGACGTGCGTTTTGCTGCAGCTGGCGCAAAGTTCACCACAGCATTCGCGCGCCGCGGGCTCATTGCGGAATACGGCATGAGTTGGTTATTGCCACGTCTCGTGGGTACCGCAAATGCGCTCGATGTGTTGTTGAGTGGTCGCGTGTTTCTTGCTGAAGAAGCACATCAAATGGGAATGGTCAACGGTGTAGTGCCCGCAGACCAGCTACTCGCTCACGCGGTTGCCTATGCCAGCGACTTGGCAGCAAATGTGTCGCCAACCTCCATGAAAGTAATGAAGCAGCAGGTCTACGCCGACACCACTGCGGCCATCACAGAATCTGAGCAGCGTGCGCTCGTGCTCATGAAAGAATCGCTCATCCGCGCCGATTTTAAAGAGGGAGTCGCTAGTTTCATGGAGAAGCGACCTCCTCAATTTGCTCCTGTTACTCGGTAGCATTCACCCTTGTGTCTGAACGTCTCTCTGCCGCCGATGTAGCCAAAGTGGCACGTATGGCGCGCCTCAATATTTCAGCCGCCGATGTAGAGCGTTATACACAACAACTCGACGGCATGCTCGATCATTTCGCCGACATCGACAACCTGCAACTTGCCGATGTCCAGCCCATGACCCAGCCGTTTCCCCTCGTCAACGTGTTGCGTGCCGATGTTGAACAGCCTTGTCTCGACCGCGAAGAAGTTCTTGGCGCAGCGCCTGCCGCCGAACAAGGTCGTTTCCGCGTGCCACCATCGGGAGGCGAAGATGACTAACTTCAGCACAGCTACATCTATTGCTCACAATGTGGCAAGTGGTGCGCAGTCGGCCGCGTCTGTTGTAGAGGAACATCTGCAACGCATTGGTCAACGGGAAGAAGAAGTGCATGCCTTCAACTTGGTCACCAGTGCAGAAGCTCGCGAGCGCGCTGCCGACCTCGATGCCCGCATTGCCCGTGGCGAAAATGTGGGGCCACTTGCTGGTGTTCCCATTGCACTCAAAGACAACATGTGCACTCGTGGTGTTCCCACCACATGCTCGTCGAAAATACTTGAAGGTTGGAAGCCACCGTACAACGCCACCGTTGTCGACAAACTTTTTGCGGCCGGTGCAGTGTTCGTTGGTAAAACAAACCTCGATGAATTTGCAATGGGTTCCAGTACAGAAAACTCTGCATTTGGCCCCACGCGTAACCCGCTCGACACTTCGCGTGTTCCGGGTGGCAGCAGCGGCGGTAGTGCAGCAGCAGTAGCTGCAGGTTTTGCAGCGGTTTCACTTGGCAGCGATACCGGCGGAAGTATTCGTCAACCCGCTGCGCTATGCGGAGTTGTTGGTGTGAAGCCAACGTACGGTTTGGTCAGCCGCTACGGCTTGGTTGCTTTTGCCAGCAGCCTCGACCAAATTGGTCCGTTCTCGCACAGCGTTGCCGATGCAGCATTACTCACCGAAATCATTGCCGGGCACGACCCCATGGATTCCACAAGCATTCCCAAGCCCGCTCCTTCTTTAGTGTCGGTTCTTGGTCGCGGGGTAGAAGGAATGCGCATTGGTCGCGTTGCCGACTTGCCCGAAGGAGCCGATGCCGATGTGCTTGCTCGCCTCGACGCTGCATTTGTTGCGCTCGAAAAAGCTGGAGCAACCATTGTCGATGTGAAGCTTCCCTCGTTGTCGTATGCGCTCACTGCGTATTACCTCATTGCGCCCGCAGAGGCCAGTAGCAACCTTGCCCGTTACGACGGCGTGCGTTACGGCAATCGTGTAGCCGCAAATGACATGAACACCATGTATGCCGATACGCGCGCAGCAGGTTTTGGCGATGAAGTAAAGCGCCGCATCATGCTCGGAACGTATGCCTTGTCGGCTGGTTACTACGACGCTTATTACGGCAAGGCCCTCAAGGTACGTCGCCTTATTTCCAACGACTTTGCTGCGGCCTATGCAAATGCCGATGTCATATTGACACCAACATCACCCACGGTCGCCTTCCCGTTTGGCGCAAAAACCGACGACCCTCTCACCATGTATCTCTGCGATATTTTCACCATCCCCACCAACTTGGCGGGGCACCCTGCAATGAGCGTGCCATTTGGTACTGGCCAAGCAAACATGCCGGTTGGTGTGCAAATTTTGGCACCCACTTTGGGTGAAGAAGCAATGTTCAAAGTAGCCGCAGTGTTGGAGAGTGCAGCATGATCGACAATGGCTTGCCTGAAGGCTGGGAACTTGTTGTTGGGCTCGAGGTCCACGTAGAACTTGCCACCAAAACAAAACTCTTTAGTGGTTCACCAAACCGTTTTGGCGATGAACCCAATACCAATATCGACCCAGTAACACTTGGCTTGCCAGGTGCGTTGCCTGTGCTCAATGAGCACGCAGTTGAACTCGCAATGCGTATTGGGCTTGCACTCAACTGCACGGTGAAGCCAAGCACATTTCACCGTAAAAACTATTTCTACCCCGACTTGTCGAAGGCGTACCAAATTACGCAATACGACGAGCCGCTCAACGTCGATGGCTTTCTCATGTTGCCAGGCGGCGTACGCATTGGCGTAGAGCGTGCCCACATGGAAGAAGACACCGGTAAGTCAACACACTTCGGTGGTGCAGGTGGTCGTATTCACGGAAGTGACTACTCACTCATCGACTTCAACCGCGCTGGTGTGCCACTCGTAGAAATTGTGTCGCACCCCGATGTGCGCACTGCAGAGCAAGCTCGCCAATACGTCAATGAGCTGCGCGCCATTCTTGTTGCGGTCGGCGCAAGCGATGCCAAAATGGAAGAAGGCTCCATGCGCTGCGATGCCAACGTCTCGGTGCGCAAGTACGGTGCTGCACTAGGCACGCGTTGTGAAATTAAAAACGTCAACTCGGTGCGCTCACTTGGCAAAGCAATTGAGTACGAGGCTCGTCGCCAAATTGATGTTTTAGAAACAGGCGGAACCATACGTCAAGAAACGCGCCACTGGGATGAAACCGATGGTCGTACTCATACATTGCGCACCAAAGTAGATGCCAACGATTACCGCTACTTCCTCGAGCCCGACTTGGTTATGCTCGCACCCGATGCGCAATGGGTAGAACGTGTTCGTGCTGCATTGCCGGTGTTGCCAGCAGCTCGTCGTACCAACCTTGCTGCACTTACTGGTGCCGATGAAGACAGCGAAGCAATTGCGGTTGTTGTAGAACGTGGACAAGACACCTACATAGAAGAGGTAAAGAACGCTGGTGGCGACGCCGGGCGAGCTTTGGTATGGGTGCAACAATCATTTGCCGAAGAAGGCAATGCGCCACGTTTGCCCGCCAAAGATCTTGCTGCTCTCACCGTTCTGGAACGCGATGGCAAGCTCACGGCAACTCAAGCAAAAACAGTTCTTGGCGACATGCTTGAAACTGGTGGGGGAGACCCTGCAGCAATTGCTGCCTCAAAAGGTTTTGAAGCGCTCGACACCAGCGTTATTGAAGGTTTTGTCGATGAAGGTATTGCCGCACAACCCGATGCATGGGCGAAATATTGCGCGGGCGAAGAAAAGGCAATGGGTGCTCTTGTTGGCACCATCATGAAACTCAGCAAAGGCAAAGCCGACGGCAAAGTGGTGACGGCAATCTTGCAGCAACGGCGAGGTAGCTAACAATGATTCGTCGTTTCTCACTTGCAGCACTCCTAGCAGTCTCGTTAGCGAGTTGCGGTGGCTCAGCACCCAGTGCGTCGACGCCTTCGACCCTCGCGCCAACTGAAGTGCCAGAAAGCAGCACAACAAGTGCCGTACCCTCCGATTTCGGATCCTCTTATATAGGTACACCAACAGCCTTTTGGTTTTGGGCGCCGTATTGAGGCACCTGCAATAGTGAAGCCCCCTCGGTCGAGGAGGTCAGCAAAAAATGGGCCGGCAAGGTCAACATTGTGGGCGTTGCGTGGAATGGTACGCAAGGCGAGATCGATGAGTTCATTTCACGTCACGGTTTAACTTTCCCCAACGTTCTCGATGGCGACGGTGAAATTTTTGCCAGTTTCTCGGTTGCCTCGCAACCTGCATGGGTGTTTCAGAGCAAAACGGGTGAGCGTGTCGTTGAGTCACGAGCTCTTCCAGAAGACGAAATTAATTCGCGGTTAAATGCAATCACGCTCAGCGAATAAAATAGGTGTGAAAACTGTCTGTAGAGAAGGCTCAGGCCCACGAACTACCCATATGGGATATGTATTGAGGTGAATGCAAGACGAACCTTCAGGGCCTGACTTGGAAAGGCGATGACTGTCTACTAGTTTCGCGGGTATGAATGTCACTAGCCAGCGGTTACTTTCCATGCGAAGCACTATCAAACGGGGCTGGCCACTTGTGGCGTTGCTTGTCTTAGGGGCTTGTGGGGGAAGCAGTTCGTCGACCCAAGACACATCGAGCGCTTCCGATACCACCACCGCAACTGGCGAAGTGTCTTACACGGCATTTTGTGAAACGGCTAGTGCAAATGATTCTGACCTTCCTCAAATTGAATCAACTGATGATGCTGCGGCAATCACCACAAAGATCAATGCACTTGCTGCGGCTCTAAGTGACACCGCGAGCAAGGCGCCTGCTGAAATTAAATCTGCTGCCGACAAAGTTGCTGCAGCAGCACAAGCAATGGCCGACTCGCTCAAGAGCGACCCATCGCTCGACTCGTTCGATGCAGTAGTTGCAAAATATGCAACACCCGAAATTGATGCTGCAACTGAATCTATTAACAAACTCGTTTCTGAAAAATGTGGAGCAGCCAAATGAAATCTCGTGTAATGAAATCTGCCATCTTGGCAATTGCTCTGGTAGCAGTTGCTTCGTGTGGTGGCTCAAGCTCTGATGAGTCGGGTTCGCCAACAACATTGTTCCAAAAGAACGCGGCAGCGATCCCCACCACTACTACTGCATCTTCGGGAACGCTTCCGTCGAAAGGTTCCGCTGGTGGTGACACAGGCACACCGGGAACAACACCAGCGACAACTCCAGCGACAGCACCAGCAACAACGCTTGTTCCTGTTCCTGCTGCCGCAGTGGTCACTGACCCAGGCAACTATCAAGCAACGTACTTGGCAAGCGACAATGCACTGGGCGCACCGCGTCCTGCTCTTCCTGCAGAAGCATCACTCACGAGCAACGCTGCACGTGCTGTGAGTGCAACGTGGAACACCGACTCTGCTGGTGTACTTACTGTCACAAAAGCTGAGTGGGTAGGAACAACTACTCCAATGACCTTGCGTTGGACCATCAACACCACATCATCTGGTTCACTGGTATGCGACAACTGTGCGTTCATCACACCTAAGGCAAAGAGCATCATTAAAGAAGTCACTTCGCAAACATTGAAGGGCTCAGGAATCAAGTCAATTCGTGGCCTCGACCCAACTGCTCCACAAGTGGGAGCCTTCTTGGGAAATGGTTGGGGTGTCGAGTTCCTTCTTGGTGAACAGACCAACGATTCTGCTGCAACAGGAAATGGTATTCGTGACTTCTTGTTGTCATGCTCTGGCACCACCGCTTCTACTTGCAAGAACGTCTCACTCAAAGTTGCTGAACTGAAGTGGAAAAACACACTCTGGGCAACAAGCGACTGCATCTCGGCTTTGCGCAATGGCGGCCCCAGCCAGCTCATCGACGGAATTGCAACTGCTCTCACGGGTGCAAGTGCAGATACAGCAGCTCTCATCAGGGCCCGTGCGGCACTCGACCGTGTTTCCGTGGCAACACCTGCATATCGCCCCGTTTTTAATACCTCAGGAACTACCCGAACTCTTACCGGTTTCGCTTCAACAGGATGTGCATCATGAAAATCAACGCCCGAGTGATTACGCGAAATGCAACGGTTCTCCTCACCGTTTTTGCGGTGGGAGTGACCTCAGTAATGCCGGCTAACGCCAGTGCCACCACAAACCCTTCCTCCTCAACGACTGCATCACCATCAACAACTGCAGCCAATGGCACAACAACAACAACTGCTGGTGGTTCAACAACTACCACGCCTGGTGGCACCACAACTACTGTTCCTGGTCTGACCGACACCAGTGTGTTGCCTCTATATAACGGCCCGGTCGACAAAAATGGAATCGATCAGCCACCCACCGAGCAAGCAAAGCCCGACACCAAGGAATTCCCTGCGGGTGAAGCCGGTGAAAACAAGAGTGGTGCCGACCTTTCTGCAGCTGCAAACCTTGTTGGGCCCGCCATTCCAGGTTATGTGTACATGGGCATTGTCTATGTAACAAACATTGGCAATGCAGTTGCGGGCGAGAAGTCACCTGTTTCTTTCACATTGCAAGAGATGCCAACATTCGTGAAGTTGCTCGATGCAACGCCAGTTCTCGGAGCCGACTCAGTTGTTGGCGATCGCGGTTGGGATTGCAAAGGCACACAGTGCGTACTTGTCGAGAAAACCGACAAGGGAATTGTGAATGCTTTGCTCGCTAGCGGTGCAACAGCACAGGCCGACCTTCGTTTCGACATTGCGAGCAATGCAGTAATTCCTGTTCCACCTGCAGACTTGCTCGACAAAATTAAGGCCGCATCAAAAGCTGGCGATCTTACTGCTTTCAATGCTGCTGTTAAACAAGTAACTCACTTGTCTGCAGTTGCCAATACGGCAGGCGATATCAATACCAAGAACAACGAAGCAGTAGTGCAGTTGAATGGTGTTGAACAAGATTCTGGCGTTCAGGCTGGTTCAACTCGCCGTGTGAAGTCGGCCTTGGCTGTTAACGGTCAGGGTATTGCTGGTGTCTTCATTGAATCAAAAATTAAAGGCCCTGTTTACCCAGGTGGCCCATTCCGTATGGAATTGCGTTTCTTGCCAACAGGCACGGAAACACAATCGGGCGCTATTAAGTTCTCAAACGTTGTTGCTCCTTTCTTGGCCCTCACTAAAGTAAAAATCAGCGGTGAAGGTTGGAAGTGCGATAGCGAAACTGCACCCAAGTCGTGTACACGTACTGGTGCCGATATCAAGCCTGGAACCTATACCGACCCGCTGATTATCGACGCTCGCGTAGGAAAAACTGCTCCAGTTGCAGAGAAGCCACAGAGCTGGGTTCTTTCTGCAAACTCAACTACTGCGCTCGATGCAACACCAATTGAAGCAAGCCAAACACTGTCAATTGATGTTCGCGATGTTCCAGAACCAGATACAACCATTCGTCTTGCTCCGCGCGATGAGCAAAGCAGCATCGATCCTCCAGGCTCAGTAGTGGTCGACGCACATGTGCGTTCGGTGTACGGCCCGTCAATGAATGCGCGAATCAAACTCAGCATGCGTAAAGGTCTCGTGTTCAAAGGCTTGGCATCTGATACTGAAGGTTGGACATGTACCTCATCTACCCCAGAAGAATCTGCGGGTGAGGGTGCAACTGGCCAAGATTGCGTTAAGCCAGAAATTGAATCAGAAACTCCAGAAATAGTTGGATTCACCATTAGTGCCACTGAAGACACTGAAGCTGGTACGGCTCAAGTGATCGCTGCAATTTCTGCAGATAATGAAGCTGCGAAATACAAAGACGCAAACCGCGTTGCTCATACCTTGGTTATTCAGCCGCAGGCTGCACCAATGCCTGGTGTAGAACTCAGCCGTGCCGATGACAAGGGTGCAGTGAAAGTTGTGTCTGACGGTTCAGCAACAAAGATCCGTATTGGGCAAAGCCAGAATTATTCGTTCAGCACCAAGAACTTGGGAAGCAAGGCACTTGCAGCTGGCGAAATTGTTCGCTTCGAACAGTTTGTTGACAGCACCGCAACTTTCAGCGGACCAGCGTTTGCAAAATCTGCTGGCTACTCGGCTTCGCTCGACAGCCAGAAAATCAACACTTCAGCTGCTGGCAAATGGGCTTGTGTAACGGGAACAGGAAACATTCCGCAAATTGCTTCGCCGCTTGATGCAGCAAAGGCTGCAACATCAACTTCAGCTGCACCTGTAACAACAGTGGCAACAAAGAAGTCTGGCCCAGCAGTGCGTTGCGAAATCAAACTCGCATCTGCAATTGCCCCCGATAAGACAACGCCAGTATTGAACCTCACTGTCAAAATGGCTAACTCTGCAAAAGCAGGAACACCTGAATGGCCCGTATATGTAACGATGCTCGGCATTCCTGCAGCGCCAATCGCTCGTTTTGGCATGACTGTTGCAATTTCTGAAGATACAACCGATTTGGTTCCATCGTTCTTGGCTCCAGCTGGCCCCCGCCCGGGTGGTTCCGCAGTGGCAACTTTGAGCTTGCGCAACAGTGGCGACACCGATGCAAAAGCTCAATTTGTTGTTGTTCCTGGTATGAAAGATGGTCGTATCACTGGTGTTAAGGGTGAGTCCTGGAAGTGCGCCCGATTGGGTACCGCGCTTGCTTCGGGCTTCACCATTTGTTCACGCACTCCAGCATTGAAGGCTGGTGCAGAAACTCCAGCGTTGAGCTTGAGCTACGAGTCAACAAGTAAGACCTCGAAGACACTGAACTTGCAGGCTGCTTCGCTCTATGGAACTTCACGCAACGTTGCTGCCGGACGTGGATCCAATCTGTCGGTTGACCTGCGCCCTGCATTGTCATTCTCGGTGAAAGGCCCAGATTCTGTTATCGACCAAATCGTTGACACAAAGGGCAATCGTGTTGCTTCAACCGTGCTTCTGACAACTGAAGGCAATGGCGACGGAGCCGCATATACATGGAAGCAACTCTGCACAACCGATGCCGATGTAAAGGCATCTGCTGGTGAATGTAAGTCTGTGACTCCAGCAGTGAAATGGGCAGACAACAAGGCTCCTAATGGACCTTCTGCAACGTTCTCGGCTCCTGTTGTTACTGCAGATACCACGCTCTTGTTCGAAGTGAAAGCTACCGAAGCCGGTTCTTCTTCAACAGCGCGTGCATCTGTCGTTGTACTTCCGTTGCCCACCGTCGAGGGCCCCACCGGCAAAACTTCAAGTGGTGCTGGTTCATCAGTTCTTCGCCGTGTACCACAGCAGAGCGTTTCTGCACGTGGCGTTGTTCGTGCAACTGCTCCAACATCTGGAACTGGCGATGCAACGTATAGCCCACTTACTGCTACTGGTGTAACAGTAAATGGCAACGTCTTTGGTGCGAAGTCAGTCACCGTTGCACAAAGTGCAGCTGTTTCACTCACGGCTTCGGCTACTGGTGTTGGCGCAATCACGTACGCATGGTCACAGGCTTCAGGCCCAACACCTTCGGTTATTGCTTCGGCAACTACTAACGCTGCAACATTGAGTTTCACTGCGCCTGCAGCAAACGTCACTGTTACATTGCGCGTTGAAGCAACCGACTCGCGCGGCGTGAAGTCAACAGACTTCATCACCGTTGTTATTGGTTCTGGTGGAGCCCCAGTGGTATCTGCCTCCATTACTGGCGTCGATGGCCCAGTTGTAGTTGACACCTCACAAGCATTCACACTTACAGCTGTTGGTTCAGGTAGCGGAACATTGAGCTACGCCTGGACACAAGTTTCAGGTACGGCTCTTACGTTGAACAACGCAGCGGCCGCAGCAGTAACTGTTGCAGCAACTGGCGCGCTTGGCGACGCCGTATTGCAAGTGGTAGTAACCGACGGCACTGGTGCGAAAGCAACTGCTGAAGTTGCTCTCGAATTGAAGCCAGGTGGCGCTCCTGCTGCCTTGTGCAAATTTGTTGAAGCTGCATCGAACAAAACTCTGAGCAGCGTGCAGTCAATTATTGATGCCATTGGCATTGGTGGACTTGACCTCACGAAGTTCACTGTGGCTTCAAGCACTTGTCTCGCAAGCTCAAAGGTGAGCTTCTCAGGTGCCGGTTTCTCACTGGGTAACTACCTCACCGTTTCTGATGCTTCAGGTTCGGTATCGGGTTATGGACTCACCATTCGTACGGCACGATTCACCGGCCCAGCCGACTGGGGTTCGCCACAGTTCGCTATTGCTACAACCGATGCAGTTGGTCTATTCATCCCATTCACTGGTGCTGGTGTATCAGTGGGTGCATTTGAAGGTGAAATTGTTGCTGCGGCAATGCCGTTCTTGAAGTTGCCTTCGGGCTATACCTCAAGTGCAGCGCTTCGTTTCAGCGTCGACGCAGCTGGTGTGAAATCAGTTTCGCTCGATGCAAATGCAACCGGAACTCCCGCAAATGGTAAAACACCATCGGCTCGTGTATTTGGTGCAATTGCCACAAACGGTACCTTCACTCTTGATGGTTCAATGACCGATGCTGTCGACCTCTTCGGCACGATAGTGAACTTCGCTGGCAAGGTCACTAAGACCTCGCCGACTTCACCTACAGCGGTTGCACTTTCAGGTTCACTTGTTGGCCCAGTCACCCTCACCACTGGTGTTGTGTTGAATGGCTTGTCGGCATCACGCAACGAACAAGGTGTTGTAACTGGTTCCGGAACCGTCACCGTTGGTACAGCTCCGTCAGCACTTGAACTCACTGCCGACTTGTCGTACACCGATACAAAGAATCATTCTTTGACGGTTAAGGCAACGACAGCTAACAGTTCATGGACTGCCGCAAAGGATGTGGTGATTCCTCTTGCAAGTGCTTCAGGTACTTACACCAACGTCAATGGTGCACGCGATATTGCCATCACCGTTGTTGGTAGCAACTCCACACCGATGACTGGTCTTGCAATTAAGACTCCAACCATTGCTGCAACTGCCAAGTGTGCTGCCGATGCAGCATGTGCAGTGGCCTTGAAGTTGACTGCAGATGCAGAAATCACTTTGGGTTCAACAGCAACCACCGGCAAGCTTGAAGGCAATTTCAACATTGCCGAGAAGTCGGGTTCATTCACCGCAACCATTGGTTCCATTCCAGTAGTTGCTGGTTTGCAACTCACCACCGCTTCACTTGCCATTCAGGCAACAAAAGTGGGTGCCGCAGACCAGGCCACAACAATTACCTTGAGCGGTTCTGCCTCGGTCTTTGGTGCAACGGTTACTGCAGCTGCAGTGTTTAGCAAGACCAATATCTTGCTCACCGCCGATCTGCCAGAAATCAAACTCTTTGGTGACACAGGCCCAGTATTCAAGCCAGGTCAACTTGCTTGGTCATCTGGTCCACTTACTGGTTTCACACCTAAGGTTCCATCACTTCCATCAATCAAAGCTGTGAACCTCACTGCAAAAGTGCCACGTATCAACATGGCAATTGCGGTTCCTGCTGAAATCTCTGGCTTTGCCGGTTCCTTGGTTGCCTCGGTTGGAGACATCGCACTCGATGGTGATGTTGACTTCGCAACTGGAGGGTTCTCGTTCGCGGCGTCAATGTCGAACGACACTCTCGATGCATCTGGTGCAATTAGTCGTGCAAAGACGGGCGATCCGTACAAGTACAACCTCACCGGAAAGATCAAAAAAGCAGTTGTGATGAACAGCTCGGTGAAACTCACCGCGCTCGATTTCACTTTTGGTAACGCAACAGCTGGTGCACCAGTCACATTTGCAGGAACCGGTGGGGTAGAAGTAACACTTCCCGACACCACCGTGCTTGCAATGAATGGTGCACTGACCTATAAGTCTGCAACTGACTTCAGCCTTGCCATCACCGTTGGTGCCACGGGAACTTCTTTCCCAGTCGATGGTGGTGAAGCCTTGAGCTTGGGTACAGCAAGTGGAACCTTGGTCCGTAACGCAACTGGCACGGTGCTCAACCTTGCGCTGTCTACTGCCGGCCCATGGAAGCCAGTATCTGGTTTGTCGGTGAGCAACGTGACCGCAACTGCAGCACTCACCTGTGCTGTTGGTGCAACTTGCGTACCTACCTTCAATGTGACCGGAACACTTGGCTTCGACCTTGGCATTAGTGGTTTGAATACTGCAAGTGTCACAGGAAGCCTCACAGCTGCCGGGTTCACTTTCTCGGCAACATTTGGTGACCTTGTGTTCTCCACAACTGGTGACATCAAATTGACCGCACCAACTTTGTCGCTTTCAATTCCTGCAAAGAGCAGCACAGATAAAGCTTCGGCAACATTGTCGGGCAACTTCTCGTTGTTCGGAGCAACAGTTGCTGGCTCCATGAAGTTCAGTTCTGCTGGTGTTTTGCTGGTGGGAACTGTTCCTAAGTTTGCCTTCTCTGGAACCGACATTGGTTTCGATGGTGGTCAATTCGCTTGGCTGTTGAAGGCTCCTGCCAATGTGAGCTGGACACCAACTGTTCCTAACCTCACTATTCCTGCAGTGTCGTTGCCTGTTGGTATGCCAAAACTCTTGCTCTCAATGCCAATCCCCGATGCTGTGAAACAACTCACCGCAACTGGTGGTGCAGCGTTCGGTGCAATTTCAGTGGGTGGCGACATGACCCTGGCAACGGGAGCATTCTCCATGAACGCTTCTTACACATCATCCAATATCGATGTGTCGGGTTCTGTATCGCGTGCCGATAAAGCAGCGAGCCTCATTTACAGTCTCACGGCTGCAGTGAAGTCTCCAACAACAATTGTTGATGGCGTTGCAGTGAAGTCGCTCTCCATGAGCCTCTCTAACTCAACAGGAAGCACGGTCATTAATGGTGCTGGTGAAATCACCATTGCCACCACAACCGATTCGCTCACTGTTGGGTTTGGGTTGAACTACACAAGCTCAACTCAGTACTCCTTCAATATCGCATTCAAAACTGGCAACAGTTCTACTTGGACTCCATTCCCTGGTTTGACTCTGCCAGTGGGTGGCATCACTGGTTCGATGGCGCGTAATGGCAATACAAAGACATTCACAGCGTCATTCAAGAACTCTTCAGACTGGTTGCCCTTCCCAGGTGTGAAAATTGCCGAAGCAGGCGCTGGCATTAATGCCACGTGCACCGTTGGTGCTACTTGTGTACTTGCATTTACTGCAACCGGAAAAGTTTCGGTTGACGTAGGCGCAGGATGGCAAGGCCCAGCAACCTTGACTGGTTCGTTTGCAAAGACAGAATCAACCTTGACTGCAACGTTCCCAGACATCACCGTTACTTCTGGTGTTGTTATTAAGGCTCCTGCGTTGTCACTTGGGTACTCAAGTGCCAAGGGAATCTCAGCATCTATTTCTGGTGCCTCCGACATTTTGGGAACCACTTTGTCAATGGGCGCAACATTTAGCTCACAAGGTGTACTGATTGCCGGTGGCATGAATGACTGGACTCCAGTAGCTGGTCTCACCCTTGCGAACGCCTCGTTTGCATTCTCAACGTATGCAGCAGCAGACGTTGTGTTGCCAACCTCGGTAAGTCTTGGAAAAGTAACTGTTCCGAAGTTGAACCCAACTTTGCTCGCCGGATTCAGCGTGCCCAGTTGGTTGCGTGACCTGCTCAAGCAGCCATCACTCACCGTGGTTCCAGTATCGATTCCGCTGAAAGATCTTGCAGGCGGCAAGTTGCCAACCATTCAAATCATGTTGCCAACACCTGATAACTGGTACATGTACAAGTCGGGTGGATCCTCAATGCGATTCACCGCTCTTGGTTTTGAAGTAAGCGGTTCACCGTCACCTTCAATGAGTTTGATTGGTCAAACAGAAATGTTGACTGGTGCTTCTAATGAAACCCCTGTTCCACTAGAAATTCGCGGAACTGTTTCACCAACCCGCATCAGCCTCAGCTTGAGCCTTGGAAAAGACAAGGCAACTGGCGGGCCATTCATGTGGAAGAACGCATTTGGAGTCACCGACCTCACGCTCAGTGAAGCCGCAATTCAAATGGGTATCACCCTCACTGCACCAATGCCGCTACCAAGTTTGGGTATTGCCGCAACAGCAATATTGCCGGCTAGCTGGAGATCATCGTTGGGTATGGAAGCGGGAGTAGCCGTACGTTTGGCTGCAAACATCGACATCACTCAGCCATGCTTCTCGTTGCAAGCAGGTACGTTGCAGGCCGATAACACCACTATTGCTGCAGGTACTGCAAAGGTAGCCAGCATTGCTGGTGGTGTACTCACCTCTACCTACATGAACCTCACGATTGCGCCGTTTGGTTGCCAAATCGGAAACGTGAAATACGATCCAGGTGTTGCAGCCGGTTTCGTAGGAACAGTGTTTGGTACCAATGTCTCGGTCAACGCGAAAATTGGAACAAGCCCATTCTCGCTTGAAGCCGACATGGCAATTGGCGCCTTCAACGTTGGCCCAGTGAAACTCGATGAAACTCGGATGGGTGTGAAGATTTCACCTACCGACAACTACATCTCATTTGCTGGTGGCATCACCATAGGTTCCACGAAAGTTTCGGTCAGTGGTAAGGCTGGTGCAAACACCACCGACGGGCCTTACCTCGATATGACGGGTTCCATTGCGAACCTCGTTATTGTGCCTTCGTACCTTGAAGTACGTAATGCAACAGTGACAATGAACCTGAAGCCAGCGAAGGGATATGCAAATATCATCGCCGGCGGCAGTTTCAACGTTCTTGGTACCGATGCGACCGTTGCATTGAACATGCAAATGTCGAACTACCAATTGCAGTCACTCAATGCAAGTTTGCAACTACAACGCACCATTGCAGGTGTTGTCACGCTGAACGGTAACTTCGCCATTGCGTACACGAAGGGTTCGGTACCACGTATCGACTTCAGTGCTGCAGCTTCAATGGCTGGTTACAACTTGGGTACGGCATCGGGCTTCCTCGATGGCAACCAAGTGTCCATCACAGCAACAGCTTCAGTAGGCGGCGTGTTCTCGGCACAAGTCAGCGGTCAATTCGTTTGGCAGTCGGGTTCTGGTGTCAACATCGTGAACCGTGCGGGTCAAACCGTTGCGGCAGCAGCTG
The DNA here is from genome assembly GCA_030830415.1 of Acidimicrobiales bacterium. GTDB lineage: Bacteria > Actinomycetota > Acidimicrobiia > Acidimicrobiales > Ilumatobacteraceae > F1-20-MAGs119. Next base: position 18,349 of record JAURNB010000246.1, read on the forward strand.
GTGACTTCCGTATCGCAGCAACCAACATTCCTATGAGCCTCGGCGGTTTCCCTGGTTCAGGAAACGTTGTCATTGGTCGCGCACAGAATCTTGTGTATGGCGACTTCAATGCCAACTGGTCAATTGGTGCTGGTGACGTTGGTGGCCAGGTATACGTCAGTGGTTCATTCGACACCTCAGGCAACTTCTCCTTTGCCGGATCTGGAAACCTCAACCTCGTTGCATTCAATGCCGCCGTAAGTGTGAGTGGTTCGAAGAACGGCAACACCTGGCAGTTCGCAATGAGTTCCACCATCAACGTGATGGGTGCCGTGAGCGTAGGTTTCAACGGAAGCTTCTATAAGAGCGGTTCAACAACCCGTTTCACCATGTCTGGTTCTGCAGATTTGCGTGGCGCTGGAATTGGTGGCGGCCGTGGAAACTTCCGCATCTCGAACGAACCAGGTCAAGCTGGTTTGTACGCCGATGTGGCTATCAACATTGCTGGTATCAACGGTGGTGGTGCAATGTGGGTGGGTGCCGATGGCACCTTCGACACGTCAATCTGGGTAGGCATTAACTTCCCAGGCGTCAGCGCCGGTGGTTGGGTCAAGATCGGTAACGTCGCCTGGTACAACGGTCAGCGTTACCGCGGTAACAGCTACTTCATCGTCGATGCATGGCTCAACTTTGTTGGTGTGTCATTCCGTATGTACGGCTACATCAACGGTGACGGTTCGTTCCAGTTCACCGCTTCAGCCGGACCATGGAGCTGGGGTACCTACATCAACGCCGGTTTCGTACAGCTCAGTTTCGGTACCCACTTCGCTTCGCACATCACCATCACCAGTTGGGCGCCATACATCTCCATCTACATCGGTGGATCTGCATGGATGGACTGGAGTTGGCCAGAGTGCTGGTGGGGTGGTGGCCGATGGAGCCGTTACTTCCGTTGTGGTTGGGGTGGCTGGAGCCGCGCATTCAATGCAGGCATGGGCTTCAATACCAACCCAGGAAACGTATGGATCAATATCTGGGGCTACGGATTTAACATTCGATGAGACCCCTCATCTTGAAAAGATGTGGACAGGTGCTAGCAACTTTGTTGCTAGCACCTGTTGCATTGTCCTGTGGAGGTAATAGTTCTGCCGGTGCAGTACCAGACGCCTTGCCAAAGTTCGTAGAGATGTCACAACAAGTGGGCTTTACTGTGGCCCAGGGTAAGCGAATCAAAGAACCTAATTGTCTCTTTGATCCGAAACTCATTGTTGCCCAGTTCCCCAAAGTCACTCCACCTGCAGTGTCAAAAGATGTTGCCAGACAGTGCGACCCCGAACGTTCTTCGGGTGGGGCAGCAGCAGTTGACGTGAACGGTGATGGGCTCGACGACATTGTGATGACGCGTATTTATAACTCACCGCTGCTGTATCTGAACACGAGTACGAAAGAACAGGTGTCATTCGTCGACTCAACGAAGGGGTCTGTATTTGAGAAGGTGACCTCGTCAACTAACGGTGTGGGGTATGCCGATATTGACAACGATGGCGACCAAGATGTGGTGCTTACTTCACTTGGTGGAAAACAGTTGTACATGTTCATCAACGACGGAACAGGAAAATTCACGGAAGAAGCAGCTGATCGCGGTGTAGCGATGATTGATGATCGTCCGCATTCAGGAATGGGTGTGAGTTTTGGCGACTATAACAACGATGGTTGGCTCGACATGCATACCAACGAATGGCAACCAGCCGACGTATCGGCATATGCAATCCCGTCGCATTCTCGTTTATTCAAAAATTTGGGTGCGTCTGGCAAACCAGGTGTATTCGTTGATGTAACGAAAGAAGCAGGCGTTGAACTGGAGTCGCGAGTTGACCTGGTGTATTCGTTTAGTTCGAGCTTCACCGATTTTGACGATGATGGTCATCTCGATTTGATGATTGCGTCTGACTTCAACACCACACGCTTTTACTGGAACAACGGCGACGGTACTTTTACCAACGGCACTGTTGATGCGGAATTAGGCAAAGAAGAAAACGCAATGGGTTTGGCTGTTGGTTTCCTTGGTAAACCTCAGAAGCAGGTGATGATGGTGACCTCCATTCGCGCAAAGGCCGATTGTGATGATGCCTCAGATTTGATCTTGACCGGAAACAGACTTTTTGAATATGCCGGAAAGCGTGTCTTTAGCGACATCACCGACAAAGCAGGTGTGCGTAATGGTTTCTGGGGTTGGGGAGTGAGTTTTCTCGACTCCACAAACGCCGCAAAAAAGGAAATTGCTTCAGCGAATGGAATGGACATTACGTGGATGCCACCGTCTGCTTGCTATGCCTCTGATCCATTTCGCTTTTGGGTCGACAACGGCAATGGAGTATTCACAGAGAAATCAATTGCAGCTGGCATAGATATCAATACACCTTCAAAAGGCGTTGTGGTGTTCGACGCCGACAACGATGGTCGTCAAGACATGTTTATTACCCGTGATGCGAACAAGCCATTGTTCCTCCACAACCAAACTCCATCGGTGGGCGCTTGGCTAGGTGTCAACGTGCAGGGAGTTGCAACGAATCGTGATGGTCGAGGAGCACTGGTTTCTGTGACCGCAGTTGAGGGTGAAGAACCGCAGTTGGCCTATGTGGGAACCTCAGGTTCATTTCTCACTCATGATGGTCGGGTCACACATTTTGGGTTAGGGAAACTAACCAAAAACATCTTTGAAGTAAAAGTCACGTTCCCTGTATCGGGCAAAGAAGTGGTTCTCAATAATGTCGAGCCGCAACAAGTGTTAGATATCATTGAACCAGAATGAAGAAATACGCTTTGCTGTTGATTGTTGCTTGTGCCGCATTGTCTGCTTGTGGTGGTGGTAGCACTTCGTCATCCACTTCGGTCAGCAGCCAATGTTCCCTAGAAAATGATGCAGAGTGCATTGGTGTAGATCTCAGTGGCCAAGACCTGTCGGGAAAGACAATGGTCGGAATTGACCTACGTAATGCCAATTTGGCTAACGCCACATTTGTGGGGGCAGATTTAACCCAAGCGAATCTTGTGGGGGCCGATCTCACAGGCGCAGATCTCACAGGGGCAACTTTGGTGCGCATCTCGCTTTCTGGGGCAAATGCGCAGGGTGCGAACTTTTCGAGTGCATTGCTCACTGGGGCAGACTTCCGCGGGGCAGATATTGCTGAAGCAAACTTCGGTCGGGCATATTTAACCGATGCAAACTTTACGGGCGCCCTGAATGCTCCGCCGTTTGAATCTGCTCTTTTGTGCAAAACAGTGATGCCCGACGGGGTAGTGGAGGCACCATCATGCTGAAGAAGCTTCTGGTTACCTTCTTGCTGCTGTCAACCACTGCGGTTGTTCAACCTGCCATTGCCTCAACGCCTCCGGCGACGAATGCGGTTACATCGAATGAATTGGTCAGCGAGTTCCTCACTGAATTAACAGTTCGTGTGTCACGTGACCGCGTGGCGCCAACCAAGTCAAGTCGCCTATACGCATACGTGGCCTATGCAATGTTCCTCGCTTCGACACCAAATGATGACCCGCTGTTTGTGAACCTTGGCAATGTGCCCAAGTTGCCACCACGTGCAGAAAGTATTGACCCGGTAGTTGCTGCGTTGGCTGCTGGAACATCGGTTGCTCGAAATATTTTTCTGGTGGCAGCGGCGCGTACAACATTCGGAGAATTTCGCGATCGCATTTTGCGTAGCGCGGGAAAAGACTTGTCAGCATCTGTTGAGAAAGAATCTGTGGACTATGGCATCAGCGTCGCTGATGCGGTAGTTGCACGAACAAAGACAGACGGATTTGAGGAATCGAAAAAAGCAGTAGCTCCCGATGTGAAGGGGCCTGGAATTTGGGTTCCCACACAACCTGGTTATCAACCAGCCATCGACCCAGGTTGGGGAGCGATGATGCCATTTTTTGTCGGCACAAAGAAGTGCTCTCTTCCCTCTCCGCCAAAATCTGGTGATGCACAATCGCCCTTCCAAGATGCAGCTGATGAAGTTGCCACTGTGGCAAAGAATCTCACTGAAGAACAAAAGAGCATTGCCCGGTTCTGGGATGATAGCCGAGGCCGCACTGGCACACCATCGGGGCATTGGCTGGTCATTGCTCTTGCCGCCGCAAAGGAAAAAGAAGTTGATGCGGTCACACTCATTCGTGTTGTTGCACATACGTCAATGGCTGTAGCCGATGCATTCATCGTGAACTTCGGTGAAAAATATAAACACATGGTGGAGCGTCCCATCACGGTGTTGCAACGTAGTGACCCTCAATGGTCGTCGTACCTGCCAACACCAGCATTCCCTGAGTACCCATCCGGGCATTCAACCATTTCAAAAACTGCTGCCGATGTTTTAACTTCCTATTTCGGCATCTGGTCTTTCACCGATCCGGGCTATGGCCTCACGCAAGAATCGCGCTCAAAATTTGAAGTCACTCCACGCACTTTTTCCTCGTTCGACGCCGCCGCTCAAGAGGCAAGCATCTCGCGTTTGTATGGCGGTATTCACTTCACCATTGGTCTCACCTCGGGCGTGACATTGGGCGCCTGTATCGCAAGTAAAACCCTCTAAACCGCAGTGTTCTCGGCGCGGTGTGTCCCGCAAATCGGGACACACCGCGCCGAGAACACTCAACGTCGAGGGCGATGAGACATCAAAAATGATCGGTGATAGCCTTTAAATACGCCTCATAAACGGTGGCTACAACAAAGAGAACGGAGGGGTGGTGAGTCAACGCATGCGCACACGTGTTGCCTTGTTGACTCTTGCTGCTCTTGTGTTTTCTGCTTGTGGTGGTGGTGCTGGCGGTAGTTCTGGTGGTGGCAAGGTGCGCAACGCAACGGCGCCATCAGGTGCCATTGCAACTGCGCTGCAAACCGCGACCGATGGCTGGTCATTCCCCAACTTTCCGTCGTCTTCATACCCCGATGTGAACTTTGATGAAAACGACTTGGTGTCGATGTTTGGTTCTGACGACACCATTTGTGTCGGTGGGGTAGCAACTCCGTGCAAGCTCACTGCTGAAGCTGCGGCGTGGGCACGTATGGTAAACCAAGCTCGCGCTTCGGGTCATTGCGAAGGTCTTGTTGCTTTAGCGTCATCGCGTTTCAATAACAAAGAAACGCCATCAACGGTGAAGTTGCCATCGCAAGACGAAACGTTGCATGCCATTATGCGCACATTCGCCACACAGTTCTTGCCTGAAGTGCAAGAAAGCATTGGTGAATGGATGGCTGCTTCATTCGAAGACAAGATCGATGAAATGAAAAAGTCTTTCGCTGCTGGCGCTTTGAAATACACACTTGGTGTGTATACCGATGGTGGTGGTCATGCGGTATTGCCGTACGCCATTGAATACCCCACGCCCGACACACCACGTGTGATGTTGTACGACTCGAACTGGCCGGGTAAAAACCGTTACGTCGATATTGACTTGAAAGCAAAAACATGGCGTTTTTCTTTTAGTGGTGCTGACCCTGCGAACGACCCCGATGCGTGGACCGGTGGCCCGCAAGCCATGGACCTCACTCCGTTAGAGGCGCGTGAAGGTACATGCCCATTTTGTGGCAAAGATGTAAAAGTCGCAAAGACCACAATGCTCATTCGTTCTGCGAACCTCGACTGGTCGGTGGAAACTGATGGTGGTGTGGTGTCGCCCACAAACCCCACTGGCACCGATGGCACCACAGTGATGCCGGTGAAGGGACTGCCGTTCTCTTCAGCAGCAGGTTCTGGGGTAGTGAAGCGCAGTTCGTACGACTATCTGGTAACTGTTCCCGATTATCCGGAGAATGCAGCAACAACTACTACTGGCGTCAAGAAGAAGAAGAAGCGTAAGAGCAAGCTGAAGTTCTCGGGTGCCACCTCTGTTTATGCGGTCATGCCTGAAGGTATTGCTCAGTTCACTACACCTGGCAGCGAAGACGACCCTGTTGAAGTTGAAGGAAGTTCTATTTCAACCACCGACCCCGGTGTCGATCTCACCTTGGCATCAGGAAATCTTGTTGCGAATGCTTCGGGTTCTGCGGTGTCGTTGAGTGTTGAGGGCGAAACCATGGCTGTTGCGGTCACCGCGGCGAACGGTCAGGTCATTAAGCAAGAAGTGTCTGCAGATCAACCAACCGTGCAGATGAAAGCCGACCCTGAAGGCGGCGGTATTACCGTGTTGGCTGCCTCCGCTACGGGTGTTGTGGAAAAGACGGAAGTGTCGTCCACTGGTGAAACTACGAAATCGGTAGTAACCGAGGCTTTGAACTTGAGTGAAGTCAAAGCCGAATTGCCTGCTGCGTTGGCATCGAAAGAAAACCCAGCTTTGCCGTCGCTTGCCACACGCGACATGGCAAACCCCGACTACAAAGTCGACGCTGCTTATTCTGCACCAACCACTATTCCTGCAAAGGGAGGAGACCAGGTTGCTGAAGCAGCTCCCACCACTCAGGCAAAAGCATCTAGTGCTGCGGGCCCGAATGAGCCAACACCAACGCAACCCGTGCGCAACGCAGCACTGCCTACCACTTTGCCGGCCAAGGGTGCAGCCCCTGTTGATGAAGATGCTCCACCTACCACGGTGAAACGCACGGTTGCTGCGGCTACGTCAGGAACTGGTACTGCTACTGCTGTGGCATTGAAGCCGTCACTTGGACGTTTCACTGTTCCTGCGGTCACGTTCGGTGACGCACCGTTCACGATTGATGAACCGTCTTCAAACAGCTCCGGAGGCTGGCGGTTTACTTCGAGCAAATCTGATGTGGTTGAGGTGAGTGCGCTCACAGGCCGTGCCACTATTAAAGGTGCGGGTACCACCACTATTACTGCCACACAATCGGCGGTGAAAGGTTTTGAACAAGCCTCAATTACTGCGTTGTTAATAGTGGGCCGCGACACACCAGTGTTGGGTGCGTACACCACTACAACACGTACTTTCGGTGATGAATCATTCGTACTGAAAAACCCCACATCAAATAGCCCGGGTGCATTCACAGTGGAATCAAGTGATGAGTCGGTCGCAAAGTTCTCTAAAACTTCCGGACGCCTTGTTATTGCGGGTGCGGGCAAAACCACCATCACTGCCACGCAAGCAGCAACCGATGACTATTTAGGTGCAGCAAAGAGTTTTGTGTTGACGGTCAGAAAGGGAACACCCGAGTTGGGTGCTTTCGATGATGTTTCACGCACTTTTGGTGACGCGGGGTTCACCCTTGCAAAACCAACGTCCGATTCACGTGGCGCTATTACCTTGAGCTCCAGCAACCCAGCTGTCGCGACCGTTGATGGTGCATCGGGTGCGGTGAGCATTGTGGGTGCAGGCACCACTACTTTCACGGCATCGCAGGCCGCGAACGACGACTTTGTTGCAGCGTCGAAAACAATGACGTTCACTGTGCGTCAGGCCATCCCAACGTTGGGGTCAATGACCGGGGCAACAAAAACTTTTGGTGATGCAAGTTTCTCGTTAACGAAACCATCATCGCCATCAAGTGGTGCGTTTAGCTTCGCAAGTAGCAATACCGGGGTGGCGAGTGTTGATGCTGATGGCAAGGTGACCATTGTTGGTGCTGGCACCTCAACCATTACCGCTACACAGGCTGCAAGTGGAAACTACTCCTCAAGCTCAGTTGCTGCTGTTGTCACTGTGGGACGTGCTGCTACGACGATTGCAAACTTGTCGTTGAGCAACATGACCTTTGGGGCGAGCGATGTCACGTTGGCTCCGCGTTCGAATAACCCAGCGCCATTTACATTTACGAGCAATCGTCCGACTGTACTTGCGGTGAATGCAACAACAGGTCGGGTAACAGTGGTGGGTGCAGGTGAAGCAACCATTACGGTGCGACAGGCTTCGAGTGCAAACTATGAAGCCGGCTCTGAATCTCTCACCGTGCAAATTGGACGTGCAACACCAACGCTTTCCAGCTTTAGCGCGATCAGTAAAGATTATGGTGATGCACCATTCACATTGACGCCACCGGAATCGGATAGCCCTGCACCATTCACATATGAAAGCAGTAACCCCAGTGTTGCCTCAATTAACTCGACAACTGGCGTTGTTACATTATTGAATGTCACCACGGTGGGTAGCCCAGTAACTCTCACCGTTCGTCAAGCCCAAACCGACAACTACGCAGCAATTACCGCAACAACAACACTCATCATTGGTCGCGGAACACCGGTGTTTGGTGACTTCGCAATTGCAACAAAAGTATGGGGTTCCAGCAACTTCGCTGTGACTGCTCCCACTTCTACAAGTGCTGGTGCGTTCACCTACAACATTGTTGATGTTATTGGCTTAAACGAAGCAGCAATTGCCACCATCACCTCTACGGGAACAATCACTGTGGTTGGCCCTGGTGAGGTGCAAGTGCGTGCGACGCAAGCCGCGAACAGTTTGTATGTGTCGTCGAGCATTACCGCAACCTTCACAGTCACCTCTGCAACACCAAGTTTCGGATCATTTGTTGCTCCTGCAAAAACATTTGGCGATACACCCTTCACCATGGCTCCGCCATCGTCGCCAAGTAGTGGAGCGTTTAGCTTCACTAGTTCCGATACCAATGTTGCCACCATTAACACTTCAACAGGAGTGGTAACCATTGTGGGTGCGGGTTCCACCACGATTACCACATCACAAGTGGCAGCATTGCCCTACACGGCACGTTCCGCTACATCGGTACTAACAGTTGCTAAGGCAACGGCTGCTCTCAGCGGCTTCGGCGGCCAGACAGCGGGTCTTGCCGGTGTTCGTTATGTCAACTATTACGCCGACAATGTGAACTGGTTTGCAACTGCAACGCGTCACGGCCAGACCGTTACATCAACCAGCATTCAGAACTTCACCAGTAGTGCCGATAACTACAGTTGGCAATGGTTGGGCACTTTCCGCGCAAGCGTTGGCGGTTCATACAACTTCTGTACGGCTTCTGATGATGCAAGCCACTTGTGGTTGGGAGCTACAGCAACATCTGGATTCACAACGTCTAATGCACTTGTCAATAATGGCGGCGCACATGGTGTGGTTACGCGATGTGGAAATATCACATTGAGTGCAGGAGCTGAGTACCCCATACGTATTCAGTTCGGTGAAGCCGGCGGTGGCGACGTGATGAGCGTGTACTTCACCCCACCAGGTGGATCAGCTACATACAACGGAACTGGCTACTACTTCACAGGTGGCGGCCTGACCAAGACCCTTGGCGATTTGTCGTTCACTCCAACGTTGCCATCGTCGGCAAGTACGGGTGCCATTACATACAGCAGCTCGAACCCATCTGTTGCCACCATCAACCCAACAACGGGCCTCATCACATTGCAGAGTGGTGGTACCACCACCATCACCGCAGAACAGGCAGCCACCGACAACTACAACGCTTCGACCACAACAACTTCGCTCACCGTTTTGCGCGACCCGTTGTTGAACAGCTTCACCATTCCCGCAAAAACTTATGGTGCCGCAGCGTTCAACCTCACGGCGCCTGCAACAAGTAGCGATGGCGCTTTCACCTACACCAGTTCAAATACTTCAGTAGCAACAGTGAACTCCACAACCGGAGCAGTCACTGTCGTAGGCATTGGGAGCACAACCATTACGGCTTCACAACTTGCAACTTCGGTCTACGCAGCAGGAACAATCACTGCAACTCTTACGGTTGAAGCAACAACGGCTACGTCCATTAGTGCAGGGCAGTACTTCACCTGCATGCGCACCACGACAGGTGCTGCACAATGCTTCGGGCAGAACAACTATGGACAACTTGGAGATGGCACAAACACGCAACGCAATACTGCCGTTGGAGTGACCGGATTGTCTTCTGGTGTTGCATCGGTGAGTGGAGGCGCTTGGCACAGTTGCGCTGTGACCGATTCTGGCTCGGTGAAGTGTTGGGGTCGCAACGACTGGGGCAACCTGGGTAACGGCACCACGAGTGCGAGTAATACGCCCGTTGATGTTTCTGGTTTGAATGCCACTGCAGTCAAAGTAGTGACCACCAACTACTCATCGTGTGCACTGACAACTACAGGTGGCGTGAAGTGCTGGGGTTACGGCGGCTGGGGATTAATTGGCGACGGAACAGGGTCGAGTCGCTACACACCTGTTGATGTGAGCGGTATGACGAGTGGTGTTATTGCTCTTGCCGCTGGTGGACAACACATGTGTGCGGTAAAAAACACAGGTGCGTTGTTGTGCTGGGGTTGGAATGGCTACGGGCAACTTGGTGATGGCACCGGTTCAGAAAGGTGGGTGCCATCCGACGTCAATGGTCTCGATTCTGGTGTAGTTGCTGTGGCGCCAGGCATGTATCACACGTGTGCTTCCTTGGCGACAGGTGCTGTGAAGTGCTGGGGCTATAACGGCGATGGCCAGTTGGGTAGTAACAACTGGAACGGTACGAATGCACCGGTTTCGGTATTCGGAATGACCGATGCAACCACGTCAATTTCGTCGGGGGAGCGCTACACCTGTGTTGTGAAGAACTCTGGTGCGCTGTGGTGTTGGGGTTCTAACGTCAATGGGCAATTCGGGAATGGAAATACATCGACGACGAACTATCCCGTCAACATCTCGGGCTTGGGATCAACTGTGCGCACAGTGTCGGCAAGTCTTGCTGGTTTCCACACTTGTGCACTCACCACCGACGCAACGGCGAAGTGCTGGGGATACAACGGGTATGGCCAATTGGGTGATGCTTCAACAACGCAACGAGTATCACCAACGAACATTGGCGGCATCGTTGCTCCTCAAATCAACATCACCACATTGAGTGGCTTTGCACTTCCTGGTTCTGGCTATACGGCCTCAAGCCCGGGCTTCACGCTTGCTCCACCAACTTCTTCTCGTGCAGGCGCGTTCACCTTCGCTAGCACCAACCCGAATTCGGCAACAATCAACGCTACGACGGGTGAGGTGACCATTCTTGGTGGAGGCTCAACTCTGCTGACGGCCACTCAAGCCGCCACATCTACACACGATGCGGCAACGGCGTACGTGTCGCTCGCTTTTGCGCCTGTTATTTCACAGTTGTCATTGTCGTATTACAGCGTATGTGGTGTTACTACAGCGGGTGGCATGAAGTGCTGGGGAAATAATTCATGGGGCCAAATTGGTTCGTCGGCGGCCAA
>JAURNB010000247.1 GCA_030830415.1 Acidimicrobiales bacterium
CCATCAACAAGGGCCATGACGGCATCTTCAGGAGTTCCCTGGCCGTTGTCCATGAGGTCGCCCAATGTGGCATCGCCGTCGTCGCCAACAGTTTTATCGAGCGATACCGGGGTGGTGAGGCGATGCAATTCTGCGTTGCCAATGTCGAGGTTTTCACCGTCGCCAGAAGACTGACGAAGCGCAGCGCGCAAGCTTGCTGAACGGTCTCCAGGAATACGAATGAGGCTGGCCTTTTGGTCGAGTGCACGACCAATTGCTTGACGAATCCAGAACGTTGCGTAGGTGGAGAACTTAAATCCACGGCGCCAGTCGAACTTGTCGACAGCGTGCTCGAGACCGAGGTTTCCTTCTTGAATGAGGTCGAGAAGGTCCATGCCCTGTGGCAATGGGTAACGGCGAGCAATAGATACAACGAGTCGCAAGTTGGAGCGAATGAAGTGGTCTTTTGCTACAGCAGCGGCCTTCATGTCTTTGCGCACAGCGGCGGTCTTTTCGCCAGCTTCGTACAAGGCAGCAGCTTCGCGGCCTTTTTCAATTGCTTTCGAGAGGGTGCGTTCATCTTCGGCAGTGAGGAGGGCTACTTTGCCGATGTCATTCAAATAGAGACCAATTGCGTCGTTCATGTTCTTTTCCGGTTTCGTTAAGGGGGTATTCAGGGGGTCGTTGCATTGCGTCTGCATCAGCATGACCGATGCATATAAGAAGAAGGTAAGAGGGGTGGATGGGGGGATGTGATGAAGGGCTAGGCCCTTTATCGGGGGAATGGCAAGATTAGACCACTTTTGGGACCTTGTCACGAGAAATTTTCAGATTTTTTGCCGAGAGCCTCGCGGAACCGCGAAAGCCTTTATTGGCTTAGACTTCAGCCTTGTGCCCTTACGAATTGGTCTCTTTGGTGGAACCTTTGACCCCCCTCATGTAGGGCACCTTGTGACCGCTGTGAACGTGCGTCATGCCCTTGCCCTCGACCTCGTGCTCCTCATGGTGGCAAATGACCCCTGGCAAAAATCGGGAGTCCGGCCCATCACGCCAGCAGCCGACCGTCTTGCCATGGTGCAAGCAGCTGTTGCGGGCATTGAAGGTTTGGAAGCAGGCTCTGAAGAGATGCAACGCGGGGGCCCAAGCTACACCGCCGACACGTTGGCAACGTTGCGAGTGAAATATGCAGGTGCGCGATTTTTCACCATTGTTGGCGACGACGCTGCAGCGCACATTGACACATGGGAACGCGTGAACGAAGTAGTGGCAATGTCGAGCCTTGTTGTAATCGATAGGCCGGGGTCGCCAGTTACTTTGTCGCAAGACTACGAATGGCGCCATGTTGAAGTGCCGCGTCTTGAAGTATCGAGTACCGACCTGCGTTGTCGTGTGACCGATGGTCGCCCGCTCGACTATCTCGTGCCTGAACCAGTCATCGATATTATTCGCGACCGCGGCTTATACGGCCTGCGCGTTGGTTCGCAGTTATGACCGCAATTCCTTCGCGTCGACATAACAGAACAGTTGCTGCATTTTTGTGTGGACTTCTTGGCATGGTCATGTTGCCTTCGGGTCTTGCACTTGCTGCAAACTCGTTGTTGCATTCCACCGATGGCGACAGCGTTGACACCAAAAACATCATCTCAATTCCTTCTACGCCTGCAGCACTGCTAGCTGTGGTCGACGGCAATGGGTTTGTTGCGTCATTGCAAATGGTTGCGCTTGCACCAGGCGGGCGTGGCGGGACAATCGTTTCTATTCCGGTAGGCGCAGCATCGGTTGTTACTTCTAGTGAAGCACCGCGGCGTTTAGGTGATGCATTTTTGCTGAATGGTCTCGACGGGCTCACCACAGATGTTGAAGGTTTGCTCAATGTCACTTTCACTGCAAAAGCAGCGGTTACTGAAACTGAAATGGTTGCAATGCTCGGAGCAGACCGCGCCGTCAACGTGGAAATAGACCGAGCAGTCAACACGCTTTTGCCAACGGGAATTCAAGAAATTCTGCCCGCAGGGAAACACACGCTCACTTCAGCACAAGTGGCCGGCATTCTTGCTTCAAACCAAGCAGGTGCGCCAGAGTCTGATCGTCTTCCCATCATTAAGTCTTTGTGGGTAGGTGTTGCTGGCGCAGGGTTAAGTGCTGGAACATCGGCAACCGATGATGCTTCAACAACAACTTCAGAAGTTGTGGGTACTGCAACCACGCTTGCCCCGGCACTCACCGTGCAAGACTTTTTACAACGCACGCTCACTGGAGAAGTGCAAGTGTGGCAATTTGCCGCCAATGCCATTCCGCAAGGTGATCTCAACCCCGCAAATGCCGACATGTATGCACTTGACAAAGCAGAAGTCATTATGGTCGTTGCCAGCGTGGCTCCCTCGTCGGTGTCGTCGTTGTACGCAGCGATCAACGTGCAAATTGATAGCGCATTTACCGATGCCACCATTACCCGCGAAGCCGTGCTGCGCTTGTCGATGCTGGGTGTAAACGTGGTGTTAGTGCGCGAAGTGCCGGGTGAACCAGCAGTTGAAACCGTTGTGCAATACAACGATGACCCCGTACGTGCCGAAGTAGAGAGTTATTCGTCAATCTTCGGGCAACTCACTCCTAAGCGGGTATCGCAGCAAGTAGAAGGCGTCGATGCCCGTATTGTTCTAGGTACTAACTTTAGAGATTTCATCGCTGGCCAACCTTCGGGTGGCGGCATTACCACTACGACCTCCATTGCGGTCGATGAAAGTGAACAAACGTCGTGACCAATACATCCGATATCCAAGTACCCAACTACGACGTCTCATCAAAAGACTTTGCAATTGAAATCGCTCGCATCGCCGACGACAAAAAAGCCGATGAAGTACTTGTGCTCCACGTAGGCGAGGTACTTGGCATCACCGAGTATTTCGTGCTTTCCGGCGCAAGCAACCCGCGCTTGGTAGGCGCAATTGCCGACGAGGTCACCTCGCAAATGCGCGAGCGCTACGGACGTTCACCCATTCGTACCGAAGGTATTCGCGAGCAAATGTGGGTGCTTGTTGACTATGGCGATGTAGTGGTGCATGTGTTTGCCGAAGAAACTCGCCGCTTCTACGAAATTGAACGCCTCTATAAAGATGTTCCTAAGGTTGAGTGGCAAGAGCCTTCTCGCTAGATGGTTTTACAGAAAACACAATTGCGGCGGAACACGCAGTAATAAACACAATCAGTATCGGTGCGTTCGACGAGTCGAATGTAGTTTTTAACCATCCAGAAAAAATTGGGCCGAGAGCAGCACCGAGTGTGGTGATTAATCCGAACCCTCCCATGACGGTCCCAAACACTTCTGGTTGCACAATGTCACGCGCAGCGACACCATCAAGTGCCGAGAGTGCACCAAGTGTGATGCCTGCGAACACTACGTATATGACTGCAAAAGCGATGTTTCCACTGCCAAGTAAAAACAGCGCCGAAACGCCAAGGGTAAATCGCGCGATAATAATCAATCGCGGGGCAGTAAATTTCATAATTGCAGGAACAAGTGGAATCCGACCCCCGAGTTGCATGAATCCACGCACACTTGCAAGAAGCGCTGCTGTGCCCGTGGAAATTCCAGCCGCAGTCATGGTTGGCACCTGAAACACAAGAAGTGTGCTTGCTGCTATTGAAGAAAGAAAGGCGCCAATGGTAAATAAACGAAGCCGTGAGTTGCCGAGTGCACTACGGAGGGATGTGATTAATGACGCGGGCTTTGCGGCAGTGGCAACCTCGACATGGCACACCAGGGAGGCAACGAAAAATGAAATGATGGTCAGTGCAGCTGGCAGACGCACCGCAGTTTGCCAGCCGTAGTGATCTCGTAAGACCTCGGTCAGCGGAATCATGACAGGAGAACTAAATGCTCCCCAGATAGTCAGTCTTGTGATGGCTCGAGTGGAATCGGTTGAAGCAAGTCGTACAGCTAATGGTTGAGTAAACGAGTAAAAACCTGCCGCACCTATGAGCCCACCGCCAAGCGCATACATTGCGAGAAACGTCGTGCCGTTGGTGTACGAACTTGCGAAGTAAAAAGTTGCTCCGACGGGCCCAATGATGCCCAGCACTGCTCGGGGCCCAATGACGTCGAGACGTCTACCTGTGAGAACGGCGCCAATTCCCGAAAGTAACTGTGCAAGTCCAAATGTGATGCCCAGTGTGCTCGCCGAAACTTCATGAAAATTGGACAGGTCTGTAAACAGAACTCCGAAGCCATAAAACCACGTGCCATACGCCACGACGGTCAAAACTCCTAGCGAAGTGAGGGGGAGCACGCCCCAAATTACCTTAAAGAATGCCTGCAATCAAACGCTAGGCTCTTCTCATAATTTGGGGGCTGTAGCTCAGTTGGCAGAGCGCTTGCATGGCATGCAAGAGGTCAGGGGTTCAATTCCCCTCAGCTCCACTCTTTAGGGTTATGGTTTGCGCGTGGAACTTAAACGTGGCCTAAATCATTCTTTCAAGGGTGCCACTGCGCTCTTCGTTTCCTTTTTGCTCGTCACTGTGTTGGCGGTGAACTATGTGTCGGCGCTTTCTGCAGCGAAAACCACTTGGAAGAAGACCTGGCTCGTTGCCTCCTCAAATGTCACCTTGAAAACGTTGGTGAGTACTCCGTCAACTGGTGCAAAAACCTGGACGGTTTCGGGAGCGTGTTCGCTGAGTAAAGCAAAGTCTTCTATCGCGGTGAAATCAAAAGGCTCATGCACGGTTACTTTGAGGATTGCGCAAAAGGGGAAATACAAGGCAGTAAAAGTGGTGAAGCGCTTTGTCATACGTCCGAAGGGTTACACCGGGTCAACGGTTGCTCCAGTAACAACCATTGCGACGGGTATCGGAACAGGAACGGGAACAGGCGCAAGTGTGAGTGCTTGTGAGGGGAGTGGGTCGAGCGTTATTGCTACGTCAGTCTCGAGCGAACCAGTGAAAGCTGCGGCAGCCATTGCCGTGAGTGATGCAACTGTGTATTACACGCCGGCGCCGTTTTCTCAGACGCTGACGAAATCACTGCCGGGGAAAACGCTTACGTCGTTGGCTGTTTTGTGCGACCGCGCAAAGTTTCTCATTTCAACAAGCAGCAATGCTGATTTGTCTAACCAATATCTTGCTATCGACAATTCCTTTACTGCGACTACATCTGTATTGACAGCGCAAACCTACGGCAGTTACCTGCGCGGAATTTTCTCGGCAGTTGCCGATACTGCTGATGCAACGCAATTCAGTATTGAGTCACAGTTGCATTCGGTTTATAAGCTTGATTATGTTCCCTCGCAAGGGAACAAGTTGGACTTTGCCATTAACCACGCAAAAACCACTGGTTCGCCGGGGTATGTCACTTTTTCTTATAACAAGACAACGAAAATACTTCAGGCAAAAAAGCGCTATGTACTGAACACAACAACTTACACTCACTCGCTTGACACCAATTTTTCTGCCGCGAATTATTATGTGAATGTCACAAATGGTGTTTACTCACTGGTCGCTTCTATCGCAAGTGCGACGCCACTCCATTTTTTCAATTCACCTATCAATTTTGATATCCCGTCTGATTTCAATCCAAGCGCGGTGAAGCTGGTCTCCAACCCAAGGGTGTCCATAGCGTCGTATATTTCTGGCGATGACCCCATCGTGGCAATGGAAGGGGTGTTGAGGCCAGATGGAACACGTGATACGAGCAGAATCAAGCTTCGCGATATTAAGGCAGAGTACAAGACTCAAATTGCTACTTCGGGAGTGAATGCGGCGACGAAAATTGCTGCTGACGCACAGCTACTGGCCATCAAAGCAACAATGGACGCAGAGGGCGCCAGCTTGCGCTACGACATAGCGCTGTATCGCAATTTTCGTGATCAAGCTTTGGCAGGAAAGTTAGAAAGCGCCAGCATTGCAAACGGCGTAGTGGGTCAGAACATCGTTCCTTTTATCTACTTCACCAACGAAGCAGATAATGCTGGGGTGCATCACCCCTTCATGGTGATGGCCAGTTACAACACGTCCGACAAACCCAATGGGCTGAACGATATTCGCCGTCCACCAGGTGCAATGCCAACGGCAACGTGCAGCAAATACGATTGTGGTGACGTCACTCGCGATGCAGTGCAAAACTTGGTGCTGTCAAAAATTCCGATGCGCGATTATGGTCTTGTTTCCACCGTCGAAGAAAATAGCTTTGGTGGCCGACCATCTTTGAAGACAGACGCGCGCTACACGGGTGCAAGTACTACTTATAACTGGGCGAGCAGAGCCGCAAATGGAATCGCAGTCGATGGCATGTTGATATACCCGGCCTTCAACAACAACTTGGCGCAGTCTCAAGTTGTTGGCGAAATTTGCGTTATCGGAGCACACGTCGGCCAAGGAATGGGTTTGCATTATCACGCTGATGGCCATGCAGCGAATAAAAATGGTATGCACTTGTACAACTCTGATGATTACATCGGTAAAGCGCATCCTCCACTCATTGGCTTTGGTTACGACGGAGTTGCTTTGTACGGGGTATATGACGAGTCGCATTCAAATATGGTTGGGTACAACACGCCTCTCGATGACTTTGGTGGCCATAGCCACGATGGCCTTGGCTACCACTACCACGCACATGGTGCCGTCGGTACAACAACGGCTGGCAAGACCTACGACCTACATCTTTTGCTGAACGGTGCTTGGAAAGGGAAGATCAATAGCGTCCCCAATTTCTGGCCCGACAATACGAGTATCGGAGAACCTGAAATCAACATGGGTCAGAACAACAGGTACGTCGGCAGGTAAAAGCACCTTATGGTCGCTGGTATCGCAATGACATAAGGTGTGGCTATGGCGAAATCGCAGCCCTCAGCTACTCGTAGTTTCGATGCCCATGACGGAAACGTTGTGCTCACTCCCGGAGGGCAACGTGTGCATCGCGACCATCTCGCTCAAAGTGGAGTGGTGCAATCTGGTTTCAACGAAGTGTGTGAAGGTGTTTGGTGCCTCATTGGTAATGGGCTGTCAAACCAGACCTTCATCTTTGCGCCCCAAGGCGTAATTGCAATTGACACAGGTGAGTCGGAAGAAGAGATGCAAGAGGCGTTGCGTCGTTTGCGCGAAATAACCGATGCACCTATTGCAGCAGTCGTTTATAGCCACTTCCATTATGTGGAGGGCACCACTGCGATATTTAAAGAAGCAAACCATATTTCTCCTTTGCCCATTTATGGCCATGAGAAAATCGCTTACAACAAATCACGGGCGAGTGGTGAAATTGCCCCGGCCTACGCACGTGGCATTGTGGAGCAGTTTGGGGTCGCTATGCCTGCCGATGGGCCAGATGGGTTAGTGAACGTGGGCCTCGGTTTTTGGTACAGAAACCCTGCATTTAAGACCATTACGCCAGGTTATTTGCCTGTGACTCACCCAGTTGGGGAGAGCGCATCGTTCACTATTGCTGGGTTGAAAGTAGAAATGAAACATTCACCGAGTGATTGCGACGACTCGGTGAATATGTATTTTCCAGAATTGGAAACTTGCGTTCATAACACTGTTTGGCCAACGGTGTTCAACGTGTTCGCTATTCGAGGCGAGGAATATCGAGACCCGCAGGTGCTCATTCCGGGCATTGACCACATCATTTCATGGGCTCCCAGTTACATGGTGGCAACTCATGGGCCTGCATTGGTGGGCAAAGACAATATTCGCGAAAAGGCAACGCGGTATCGCGATTCATTGCAATACATGTGGGATCAATCGGTGCGCGCAATTAACAAGGGTTGGACGATGGATGAGATGTCTTCGCGCATTTCTTTGCCTGCGTTATACGACGACGACTACCTCACCTCTGAACGTTACGGAGTAGTTGAGCATCATCTTCGTCAGATATTTATTGGACTTCGTGGTTGGTTCGATGGCGAAGAATCGCATCTTTTTCCCGTGGAGCCGCTGGAAAGATACGGAAAACTCATCGGTGGTTTTGGCGGGCGTGAGGAAGTAGCACGCCAGGCGCAGGCCGCACTTGATGCTGACGATGTTCGTTGGGCTACAGAGCTTGCAACATGGCTGGCGCGTTCAGAAGAAGCAACAGATACAGACCGCAAACTTCTTTCAAGTTGCCTACGCGCTATTGCTGAGCGCACACCTGCTGCGAATATTCGCAACTGGGCTATTACCCGCGCAAGGCACCTCGACGGCTCAATGCCAATGGACCGGTTTATGCGTCATACATTTAGCAGCGGGGTTTTGCGCACCACACCGAGTGCAGAATTGATTGCAACTTTGCGGGTTCTCATTGAACCTTCTGCGATTGAGGGCATGAATCATCACATTGCATTTCGCATTGACGATACTGTTTGTGGTTTGCATGTGCGCAATGGGGTGGCGGTACCTACAACAGGGGCGAACCCCGACAGCACAGTGGTGATGTCAGAGAAAACATTGCACGCAATGTTGAAAGGTTCGGCGTTGTGGAGTGACCTCGTTGGAGACGGTTCTGTATCGATAACTGGTGATGTGGGCGCGATAGATAAGTTCCGAAAAGCGATTGAAAATAAGGGTTTTTCGTCGTGACTTCATCGTTGCCTCGTGCAACTCCGCCGTACGCCGGTGAAATGGGCGCAACTATTTCCGAGTCGAAGCCCGCATCTATACCCATCACGCAAGCTCCTGCGGGTGCACCGAATATTGTGCTCGTGCTCCTCGACGACGTGGGCTTCGGTACGTGTGGAACCTTTGGCGGGCCAATTCCTACGCCAGCATTAGACCGAGTAGCGAAGAACGGCTTGCGTTACAACCAATTTCATACCACCGCCTTGTGTTCGCCAACACGGGCAGCAATGTTGACAGGACGTAACCACCACACCGTACATATGGGCGGCATTCCTGAAGCGGCAAACGTATTTCCTGGTTACGACAGCGTCATACCGAAAGAGGCTGCGTCGGTAGCTGAAATACTGAAGTTGTCGGGCTACTCCACATCGTGTTTTGGGAAGTGGCATCTCACCCCAATGTGGGAACAAACACTGACAGGCCCGTTCGACAGGTGGCCGACGGGAATGGGTTTCGAACGCTTCTACGGAATCATCAATGCAGAGGCATCGCAGTGGGAGCCACCGCTTTTTGACCAAACCACTCCGGTGATGCCCTACGAGGGTCGTGATGACTATCACATGACCGAAGACATCGTTGATCAGGCGATTTCATGGATGCAAGTGCAAAAAAGCTCGCAACCTCAGAAGCCCTTTTTCACTTATGTAGCAACCGGAGCGATGCATTGCCCGCATCATGTGGGCAAGGAATGGATTGA
>JAURNB010000248.1 GCA_030830415.1 Acidimicrobiales bacterium
CTCACATCGAGCTCAGCGCGCAGCCGGACTAGCTCCGCGCGCATCGCCGGCTCGTCGCCGCCCAGCGCCTGCAGCGCACACCGGCGTCGGCGTGGGCGCGGTGATCGTCGCGGTCTGGTTCGTGTCCGGCCATATCGGCCACGTGATGCGGCAGTGAAGTATCGGCAAGAATTCCTCCGTGCACTTTGGGGTGCAGCGTGACCACGCGGTGATCGAGAATTGCGGGCACGCCAGTGAGGTCAGCTACGTCAGTAACCCCGATACCTGCCTCAATGAGCGCCTTTGCTGTTCCACCACTCGAGATGATGCTCCACCCAGACGCAACAAGGCCCCGCGCAAACTCTTCAATGCCTGTTTTGTTATAGACACTGAGAAGGGCGCGGGGCACTGTTCACACTTTCTGAATTACTTTGGTGACTTACTTTAAGCCCTTGACAATTTCTGCCATGAGCGAGCCGGCTTCGGTTGGGTTCAAACCAATTTGTACGCCTGCTTCGCGCAATGCGTCCATCTTGCCTTGTGCCGTTCCTTTGCCGCCAGAAACAATTGCTCCGGCGTGGCCCATTTTCTTGCCTGCTGGTGCAGTAACACCTGCGATGTATGCGCTCATTGGCTTTGTGACATTGGCTTTAATGAACTCTGCAGCTTCTTCTTCTGCAGAACCACCAATTTCACCAATCATGATAATTGCGTGTGTCTCTGGGTCGTTTTGGAACTCAGCAAGACAATCAACAAATGAAGTTCCCGGTACTGGGTCGCCACCAATTCCTACACAGGTGCTGACGCCAATTCCTTGTTGCTTCAATTCATAGAGTGCCTGATACGTGAGGGTTCCCGAACGCGAAACGATGCCAACGTTTGGACCTTTTGCTGACGGCAACTCTGCAATTTCACCGGCAGTAATACCGATGTTGCATTTCCCTGGGCTGATGATTCCTGGACAGTTCGGGCCAAGAAGTCGAACTTTTGGATAATCACGAACAAGTGTGTTGAACACCTTTGCTTCGTCTTGAGCTGGAATGCCTTCGGTAATGCAGACGATGAAAGTGATTCCGGCTTTTGCTGCTTCCAAAATGGCGGCAGCTGCAGCCTTTGGTGGAACTGCAATAAATGAAGCGTCTGCACCTGTTGCTTTTACTGCGTCGGCTACCGAGTCGAAAACAGGAATGCCTTCAACATCTTGCCCACCCTTACCTGGCGTGACGCCACCAACAACATTGGTTCCGTAGGCACGGTTGCGCAAACCGTGAAACTTGCCTTGACCTCCGGTGAGTCCTTGGACAATCACCTTGGTGTTCTCGTTTACAAAAATGGCCATGGTGTTTTCTACTTTCCGTTCGCAAGTGCTACTGCAGCACGGGCTGCTTCGAGCATTGTTGGCTTACTCAATAATTTGGATTCAGGAATTCCAGCTGATGCCAGAATTTCTCGTCCTTCTTCGGCGTTGGTTCCATCGAGTCGAATAACGATGGGTGCGCGCAAGTCGACACGCTTCATTGCTTCAACAATTCCCTTGGCAACTTCTTCGCCTCGTGTAATTCCACCAAAGATGTTGATGAAAATGCTCTTCACTTCTTTGTCGAAGTTGATTACTTCAAGTGCTGCTGCCATTTGGTCGGCATTTGCACCGCCGCCGATGTCGAGGAAGTTTGCTGCAGTGCCGCCTACTTGGTTCACCACATCGAGCGTGCTCATTGCCAAACCAGCACCGTTGGCAATGATGCCAACAGTTCCTGAAAGACCAATGTATTGCAAGCCCTTTTCGCGAGCGAGTTGCTCACGGTCGTCAAGTTCTTCAGTTGCGCTGTATTCGGCCCATTCTGGGTGACGATATTCAGCATTTCCGTCGAGGCTTACTTTTGCGTCGAGCGCATGTACTTCGCCAGTTGGCTTCAAAATGAGTGGGTTAATTTCGGCGAGGTCACAGTCGCCTGCGGTGAAGCAGTCGTACAACTGAACCAAAATCTTTGCCACGCCATCGAGTGCCTTTGCGGGTATCTTCGCATCGACCGCTGCTTGGCGAGCAACTTTTTCACTCAGACCATCAACAGGGTTGATATGCAACTTCACAATTGCATCGGGGTCTTTTTCAGCCACTTCTTCAATTTCCACGCCGCCTTGAGCAGACAACATCAAGAGATGCTTCTTTGCAGCACGATCGAGTGTGAATGATGCGTAATACTCTTCGTCAATATCGGACGCATGTTCTACCCAGATGCGCTTGACGACGTGGCCTTTAATATCCATTCCCAGAATATTCCCAGCATGCAAACGCACTTCGTCGGCGTTATTGGCCAACTTAATACCACCAGCTTTTCCACGACCGCCTACCTGTACTTGAGCTTTCACAACAACGGGGTACTGCGATGCGTCGGCAACTTTCACTGCTTCATCAACAGTGACTGCTACGCCACCCGCTGATACAGGAATACCGAACTTGGCAAAATACTGTTTGCCTTGATATTCAAAGAGGTCCACTCTTACTCCTTATTAATAATTGAGATCTTGATTGTAAAAATATCGCGTAACTACTTCAGAAAATTACTGTGCTGCGTCGAGCGTTTCTTCAAGCCAAGCACAAATAGCTTTCAACGACGAGCCTGGTCCGAACACTTGTCCAACACCTTGCTCTTTCAACGTTCTTGCATCGGCATCGGGAATGACTCCACCACCGAAGATGAGAATGTCTCCAAGGTCGCGAGCACGGAGTTCTTCCATGACGCGAGGGAACAGCGTGAGATGAGCACCCGACAACAGCGAGAGTCCGACTGCATCGACATCTTCTTGCAGAGCAGTCTCTGCAATTTGCTCGGGGGTTTGATGTAAACCCGTATAAATGACTTCGAATCCATGATCTCGAAGGGCACGCGTAATGGTTTTTGCACCACGGTCGTGACCGTCAAGCCCTGGTTTAGCTACGACAACTCGGTAAGGCCTCTTCACAAGAAAGAAACCCTACGCCGTTGTGGCATCTTCCTTCTAACCCGCCACACTATGGGGGTGGCATCTTCTCGACTCAAGTCCCCCCTCGCTAGAGCTTTTGCCCCTGTTGGGGCTGGAATTGTCTTTTTTGCACTGCTGTTTTTGGCCTTATGGGGCGCAGCTTCCCTCATTTCGCGGAATCCTGAGAGCATCACCAACTTGGGTGCCCAAACCTTTCGCGTGGGCTCCGTGAGCCAAGTTGCGAAAACTGTCACAGAGTCTGGCCCCGTTCTCTACCCCGACTTGCGTGACCCCGACGGCAAGCGCAGCATTGTTCTCGACCACCAAGGCTCTGACCCTGCTAAAGGATGGCGAGTGTTCTACGCCTACCCAGCAGATCGCGACGAAACGTGTCTTGCTGAGCAAGTCAAAGAGACACGCACCTTTACCGATTGTTCAGGTCGCAAAATACCGATGGAAGATTTGGCAAAGCCAACCGATGTTCGGCCTCTCGTCGAGAACCGCACCACTTTGTATATCGATTTGCGCGTTACGAAGTAGCAAGCGCCGACACTAAACGGTCGGCAAAAATTTCTGTGTGCTCGCCCAATTTGCCACGATGAAGCGCAAGGCCACCCACTACTTCTGCGCCACGTGATTCCAAAATGCGTGTCATGGTGTCGAGAGTTTTCGCAGGGTTCAATGCAAAGGTGCAAAATGCAGCCACTTTTTTGTCGCGCATTGCAGGAAGTTTTGCTAGTGCACCTGCACCCCATGGTGCTTGCCCAACAACAAAAAGTCCGTGAACCCAAGTGCCCACCAACACGATGTCGGCATTTTGGATTGAGGCATGATCTGGTTTACGCACTGGCGATAAACCCGTGATGCTCCAGCCCGACTGCTGCAAATTGGCGCCGATCATTTCAGCGGCCTTCCAGGTATTTCCCGTCAAACTCTCTACAAGTAGTGCTGCCTTCATGCCATCACTCTACTTCTGATGTGCCACCAGGGAAGACACCACAAGGCCACAAAACCTAGAGCCTTTTCAATGGCGCCCAGGCAAGAGCCAGTATTTTTGTGCCCTTGTCGCGAAAACGAATCGTCACTTCTGCTTTTTCGCCGGCACCTTTGATATCGATCACCACACCTTCACCAAAGGTGGGATGCACAATGTCTTCACCCACCTTGATGTCGGACAAAACATTGGCATTCACTACTGGTGCTGCGGTACGACCAGCAGCAATGGCTGCATCTACAACGCGGTTCGTGTGTTCCTCTGAGAATGAATTGCCATACGTGCGCTCGCGGCGGCTTGAACCTCCGGACCCAAATGAAGATGCACCACCAGAAAAACTTTGAGCATTTGCATTGCCTTCAATGCGGAAAAGTTCGTGTGGAATCTCTTCCAAAAAGCGTGATGGCGGGTTGTACTGGGTATTTCCGTACAAGCTTCTGCTCCATGCGTGTGAAACATTGAGTAGTTCACGCGCACGCGTAATACCGACGTATGCAAGGCGACGCTCTTCTTCCATTTCTTCGGGCTCTGCGAGGCTTCGGCTATGCGGGAATACACCTTCTTCAAAGCCTGCAAGAAACACCACAGGGAATTCCAAGCCTTTTGCTGCGTGCAAGGTCATGAGCATGACGCGATTTTCGCCATCTATTTGGTCGGTGTCGGCAACAAGCGCAACTTGTTCAAGGAAGTCATCGACGGAATCGAACTCTTCTGCGAAACCAATCAGTTCTGCAAGGTTCTCTAGGCGACCTGCCGACTCGACTGTGTCTTCGTTTTCCAATTCCGTCATATAACCCGAGCTCTTCAGCACCAGGCGCAGTACTTCTGCCGGGCCTTCACTTTGATGGTTCCCTGCTTCATCGAGTGATGCAAGAAATGCGGTAATACCTTTTAATGCTGCTCCGCCCACCGAAGCCGCAGCCGCATTGTGGAGCGCAAATGAAAAACCCTGTCCGTGATTGCGCGCATACGTGTCGAGTTTGTCGACGCTGGTGTCGCCAATGCCACGCTTGGGAACATTGAGCACACGCTTTACATTGACTTCATCGGCTTCGTTAATGGCAGCCCGCAAATACGCGAGCGCATCTTTTACTTCACGGCGCTCATAGAAACGAGTGCCTCCAATAATTTTGTAGGGAACTCCGAAGCGCATCAGCGACTCTTCAAGAATACGGCTTTGCGCATTCGCGCGATAAAATACGGCCATTTCGCCCCATTGGCGGGCATCGGTTTCATGTGCGTCACGAATTTGTTGTGCAATCCAGCGAGCTTCATCGTGCTCATCGTCGGCGTAATAACGCACGATGGGGTCACCAGTTCCTGAGTCGCTCCACAGGTTCTTCGGCTTGCGCTCAATGTTGTTAGAAATAACAGCATTGGCGGCATTCAAAATGTTTTGTGTGCTGCGATAGTTCTGCGCCAACACCACGGTGGTGACATCGGGAAAAGCTTCTTCGAACTGCATGATGTTGCGAAAATCTGCACCACGAAAGCGATAAACAGACTGGTCGGTATCGCCTACAACGCAAACGTTGTGATGCTTTGCCCCCAGCATGAGAACAATTTCGTTTTGCGACACGTTGGTGTCTTGATATTCATCAATCAAAATATGTTCAAAACGCTCTTGGTACATTGCAAGGACATCGGGGTGTTGCTTAAACAACTGCACCGTGCGCATGAGTAAGTCGTCGAAGTCCATTGCGCCTGCGCGCTCTAGACGCAACTGATATTCAATGTAAACATCGGCATGCTTCGATTCGAGCATTCCTGTTGCGCGGTCTTTTGCCTTGCCAGGCGTGAGCAATTCGTTTTTCCACAAACTGATGCGTGCTTGAACACCGCGCGCCGGGAAACGTTTGACATCGAGGCCCAGATCGCGAATGACATAGCTCACCAAACGCTGTGCGTCTGACTGATCGTAAATAGAAAAAGTCTTAGGGAAACCTAAAAGATCGGCATGGGCACGCAATATGCGAACACAAGCTGCGTGAAACGTGCTCACCCACATTTGACGCGCAACAGGGCCAACCAATGCCTCTACGCGGTCGCGCATCTCACCAGCAGCTTTGTTGGTGAAGGTAATGGCGAGAACGCGCATGGGGTGCACGCCACCCTCGATGAGCCATGCAATGCGCTGAGTTAAAACTCGCGTTTTACCTGAACCTGCACCCGCAACCACCAGAAGTGGACCACCTTGGTGCACCACCGCATCGTATTGATCGGGGTTGAGAGTATCGAGGTCGAGCACTCCTAGAGGGTACGGGCGTTAATGCGAACTGGCAATTCACGTGGGCCGCGAATTTGGCCAACGCTCCATTTCACTACTTCATCGGGTGCGAGTTCGAAATCGGGAAAAGCTGCAAGGAACTCTTCAACTGCAACACGTAGTTCAAGTCGTGCCAAGTTTGAGCCCAGACAACGGTGAATGCCAAGCCCAAATGCAGCATGGCGATTCACTTCACGGTCGATGAGTACCTGGTCGGCATTCTCGAATTCTTTTGGATCGCGATTCGCAGCAGGGAATGGCAAAAGTACCCAGTCGTTCTGCTTCATTTCATTTCCGTGGAAGTTGTAGTCGTCTTTCACAACGCGCGCCATGGTGACCGGGGCATATGCGCGAAGGAACTCTTCAATGGCTGTTGGCATGAGTGCAGGGTTATCAACCAAACGACGGCGGTCGACAGGGTTTGTTGCGAGGTGCCACAAACTTGAACCAATTGCACTCCACGTTGTATCGATACCAGCAATAAGCAGCAAGATGATGCTGCCACCAACATGTTGAAGGCTGAGTGGCTGATCATAAATTTTTGCATTCAACAAAAAATTCGTCAGGTCGTCACGAGGGTTATCAATGTGATCTTGCACTTGCTTTGCGATGTAAGCATCGAGCGCCATGAAAGCTTCTGCACGTTTCCCAGGCTCCAAGTTGATGGCTTCCAAAACGTCGTGCACGAAACCACGGAATTTCTCACCATCTTCGGGTGGAAAGCCCAACATACGAGCAATGACATTGACGGGAATGTGCTGTGCAAATTGCGTAGCGGCATCGACCACATCGACTGTTTTCATGTCGGCAATGAGTTCGCGACACAATAAGCGAATTTCTGGTTCCCACAGATCGATTGTTTTCGGAGAAAATGCTGGCAACAAAATGCGGCGCGCATCTTGATGAAATGGGGGGTCGGACGTAATTGGGGGTGCGCCGCCAATAGGAGCGGGAATGGCATCGGGCAAATCGCTTGGCTTGACGGTGGCGACTACTACACCCCGACTAGAAAAGTGCTCAGTGTCGTAGGCAATTTCATGCACAAGGTCATGTGTGACTGGCAGCCACGTGCCGCCATAGCGCTCGGTGTGAGCAACTGGGCAAGTGCCACGCAATTCACTCCAAATGGCGTGTGCATTTTCGTTGTACGAAGGGTCGGCATGATCGAAGTCGGTTTGCCAGCTGGTGACAGGACCATAAATGGATTTTTCATCAAGTGTTGTCATAAATCTCTTTACTCCTCAACGATGCTGATGGCGTACTCGGGACAGTTTGCAACGGCGAGTCGTGCTTTTTCTGCAAGGTGTGGCTCAACAACCCCATCGCCAATGGCAAAAGCATTGCCCAAGTCGTCAACATCAAAAAGCTCGGGGGCGATGGCATAGCATCGGTTGTGCCCTTGGCACTTCGATTGATCTACCTGTACTTTCACAACATGTCCCCTACCGCTGGATGCATTCCCATCTTATTACCCCACGGTAGTCAAGTTACATTCCCTGCCACAAACGAGAGCAAAAAGTCATATGCCCGCACAAATCAACATGTTTGTACTCCTTCCCCCATCAGAAGGCAAGGAAGATGGCGGCCAACCTCGTACCAAATGGTCGCCCACTCAGGGGGTATTCGGCAAGGCACTTGGGGCACACCGCAAAACAATTGCAGCTGCTCTTCGCGATGCAGACGGTGGCTCGGCAGCACTTCTCGGAGTATCGGGCAAACACCTTGCACGTGCGCAGGCGGCAAACTCATCTCTTGTTGGCTCACCCACCCTGGTTGCCTGCGAACGTTACTCCGGGGTGGTGTGGAGCCATCTCGACCTCCCCACACTGACAGCTGCGCAACACAGCTTCGCTCGTGATCACATCGTGGTCGTGAGCGGTCTTCTCGGTGCTGTCCTTGGTAGCGACCCCACCCCTGACTACCGCTTGAAAATGGGGGCACGGTTAGAAGTGAAAACTTTACCTATGCAAACAATGTCGAAGTTGTGGCGAGAGCCCGTTTCAACAGCAGTCAACAACTTCTGTGCTGGCCACATTGTTGTTGACGTGTTGCCACAAGACCATC
>JAURNB010000249.1 GCA_030830415.1 Acidimicrobiales bacterium
CATCAAAGGTGCGTTCCAAATCTGGATGAAAGATGGTTCATTCCACGAAATCAACTTGAAGGAATGTCATCAGTGGACCCGCGAAGGTTGCAAAAATTGCCCCGACTTTGCCGCTGAGCACTCCGACATCGCCACCGGTGGTATTGGTAAAGACAACGACTGGACCCTCACCATCGTGCGCACCGAGCTTGGCGAGGAAGTCATCACCCGCATGATTGCCGATGGCGTCATCGAAGCCCGGCCCGCACAAGAAGACGAAGTGGCTATGAAACTACTGCGTACGCTTTCTATTGTGAGCCGTCGTCGCTGGCCACAATGGGCCGATGGCGCCCCTGCAGTGGGTGTACCTGAACCTAAGAAGAAGGTTGACGGAGCGGCCCCTGCGGCGCACTAGTTTGTGGTGATGCCACTGCATCCTCAGTCACAATTCATCATCAACTTCATCGACTCGTTGGGCGATAAACCCTTCGAAGAAGACACGCCTCAAAACGCACGCGACATTCGTAATGCGCGCACCACACCGTCGGCCCTGCCCATCTTTGAAACCAAAGACATCGATGCTGGTGGCGTACCTGCGCGCTTGTACAAGCCCAACAACAACACCAACCTTCCTTTGCTCGTGTACTACCACGGTGGTGGTTGGGTGCTCGGCAATGTCGACTCACACGACGGCGTCTGCCGTGCACTTGCCATGCAAAGCGAATGTGCAGTGCTCTCGGTCGAGTACCGCCTTGCTCCAGAGTTCCCTTTTCCTATTCCTCTCACCGACAGCGTCACAGCCACACGCTGGGCCTACGACAACGCAGCATCCATCGGATGCGATGCAACGCGCATTGCAGTAGGTGGCGACTCTGCTGGCGGCAACTTCGCAGCCATCATTGCCAACATGCAGGTCATTCCATGCGTGTACCAGTTGCTCATTTATCCCGTCACCGATTGTCGTCTTGGACACCCGAGCCATCAGGAAAACAAAGACGGCCCATTTCTCACACATGCCGGCATGAAGTGGTTTGTGGAGCACTACCTCAGTGGCAACCAGGGCACTGCAACCGACCCACGCGTTTCACCATTGCTCGACACCGATGAAGTGCTTGCCGCAGCTCCGCCCGCATTTGTTATTACCGCTGAATTCGACCCCTTGCGTGATGAAGGCGAGGCATATGCCAAGCGTCTTTCCTCACTGGGTGTCGCTGTGTCGCATGTGCGTTGGTCGAGCCAGTTTCATGGCTTTGTTTCACTTGCCGATTTCCTCGACGACGGAAAAGCCGCGCTTGCGGCATCGGCCGCAGCGCTACGCAGTGCGTTTACTCCTGTGCTCCAATAGCGCATAGTTCGCGCGCACGCTCAAAAATATTGTCGAACATTGGCTCGGTGAGTTTGCCGGTAAATGTATTTTGCTGGCTGGGGTGAAACGAACAGAGCAAGGTCCACTTGCCGTGTTGCACTTCAACACCATGTCCAAATTTTGGGCGCGGACGAATGTGCAAAAACTCTGTTGCTGCCTGATACGCAAATGCACCAAGACACACCAACACATGTGCGTTATCTAATGCTGCAAACTCACGTTCCAAGAATGGCCTGCAAGTGACGCGTTCATCGGGGGTCGGAGCATTTGCTGGTGGAGCACATTTCACTGCAGCAGTAACCCAGGCATTATTGAGGTGTAAACCATCATCAATATGCTGTGACGTGGGTTGATTTGCAAAACCTGCTTTATGCATCGCGCGGTACAGCCAGTCGCCACTTTTGTCGCCTGTAAATACGCGGCCTGTTCTGTTTGCACCGTGCGCTGCGGGGGCGAGGCCTAGCACCAAAAGTTGCGCCTGTGCGTCGCCAAAGCCCGGCACTCCACGACCCCAATACGTATCGTCGCGAAACATGGCTCGTTTTTCGCGAGCAATGTCTTCACGCCATTCAACAAGCCGTGGGCAGGCGCGACACGATGCAACATCACGGCACACAGCGTCGAGTGGCGAGAGTTTTCGGGCGCCCATATGTACACAGTAGAGGCAGAACCGATAAGTTCGCAGGTGCTATGGCGTCAAAAAAAGCTACCCCTCATCACAAACCCACCACTTTGCTCCTCGTGCGCCACGGACAAACTCCCACCACTGGGCAATCACTTCCTGGCCGCGCTCCAGGCTTACACCTCAGCGAGACTGGCCTCAAGCAAGCTGCTGAAGTTGCCGAGCGCCTCGCTTCATTTCCCAAAATTGATGCCATCTATTCCTCACCACTTGAGCGCACGCGTGAAACTGCAGCACCTCTTGCCAAACAACGCAAGCAAAAGGTCATCATCGACAAAGGCCTCATCGAGTGTGACTTTGGCAAATGGACCGGCGGGAAATTGAGCGACCTCATGAAACTTCCTGAATGGAAAACCGTGCAAGGCGCGCCAAGTACGTTTCGTTTTCCCAACGGTGAAAGTTTTACCGAAATGCAAGTACGCATTTCTACCGCGCTCGACAACATTCGCTTGCGCCATCCTGGTGGCGTTGTGGTGTGCTTTTCTCATGCCGACCCCATTAAGGCGGCGCTCGCACATGCCATGGGCACACACCTCGATCTCTTTCAGCGCATTGTGGTGAGTACTTGCTCCATCAGCGCACTGGCATACGGTGGCGGCGCGCCCATCGTGCTCACAGTGAACTCCACCGGCGGTTCACTTTCAGAGTTGGCTCCGTCATGACCACCTATCGCGACTTCGATGCGCCCGATGCATTTACTACCACCGCCGTTGGTCGCCCTGGTGAACGCACATTTCTCATTCAAGTGCGCGGCGAAGGCGAAACCATCACCGTGAAATGCGAGAAGTCTCAAGTTGCAGCAATTGCCCATTACGTACGCGAACTTCTTGCCGACCTTCCCGACAGCAAAGATGCTCCACTTCCTGAGGCACTCAGTGTTTCGCCCAACCCCGATGTTGCATTTGTTGTGGGGCCCATTGGCGTTGCTTACGACCGCGAACTCGACCGCATTGTTATTCACCTCGATGAAATGGTTGATCTCGACGAAGAAGGCGAACCACTTGACGATGTTGTAGCAAGTCGCATTCGTGGCTTTCTCACCCGTGCTCAAGCGCTCGCCTTTTGCGATCACGCCGACGACGTTGTTGGCGCAGGGCGACCCAATTGTCGCTGGTGCGGACTCCCAATGAACATCGACGGGCATCCGTGCCCACGAATGAACTAGCTCTTTTTATGTCAGCAACTTCACGCGTTGCACACAGCGACCCGCTCGGCGTTCTTCGCAATGGAGACATAGAAATTGTTGGCCGCATGCCTTACAGCAGCAACGCCACTTTTCTAGTGAAGATATTTGTTGATGAAGTTGAACAATGCCAAGCCATTTACAAGCCACTCAAAGGCGAGCAACCCCTATGGGATTTTGAGCCAGGCTTGTTTCGTCGTGAAGTTGCCGCTTATGAACTCTCTGAAGCACTCGGTTTCGACCTCGTTCCACCCACAGTGGTGCGAGATGGTCCTTTTGGTGAAGGCTCAGTGCAATGGTTCATTGAAGCCAACCCCGAACTGCACTACTTCACTTTTATTGAAGACCACCCAGAAACACACGACCAACTACGACTCATGGCAATATTCGACATTGTGGCCAACAACACCGACCGCAAAGGCGGGCACGTGTTGCTCGACAGCAACGGCCATATTTGGGGCATCGACCATGGGGTGTGTTTTTCAGCTGACTTCAAATTGCGCACCGTCATTTGGGATTTCGCTACTGAAAAACTCTCCGCCGACCACCTCTCTGCTTTAGAAGTGATTTCTCAACAAGTTCCCCTACGTGTGGCAACTCTTTTGAATGCAGAAGAAGTTGAAGCCCTCAAAGAACGCGTCGAGTGGCTGCTTGAAAATAAAGTTTTGCCCTACGACCCATCGGGAAGACGCGTTCCGTGGCCTCTTCTGTGACAATCTGCAGTAATGAGTCAATACCTCGATGCGCTTGTTGACCGAGCCGACCTCGATGAAATTATTCGTGAGATCGATGCGCTATGCGCCAAGCGCGAATGGAATGAACTTGCTGCACTGCGCAACAAGTGTGCCGCAGCAGTAAAAACTGGGCGCCAAGTATGGCCGGCAGCCACGTTGGCGAACTACCGGCTCGCATTACATGCCGACGCCAAAAATGCTGCAGAGTCTTTGCAACATCCCACCAGCACATTCAGTATGGGCCCACTCACTGAGGTGATTGCTCAAAGCCACACGTGGAATGAAATCGAGAAATACATCACCGACCCACCTATGCGTGGCTTTGTTGCATACGAACGCGCCATTCGCGGCGACACCGTAGAAAACGATGCAAGCCTGCAAGAAATTTTAGAAATTCCTCTTGCCCTTGGCACGTGGGAGCCGTCGTACGAAGTGCCGTTTTATTCCGATAACGGCGTTGAAGCACCTACTCCGCTTCTCACCGCAGTCCCTTTCAATAAAGTGAAATGCAATACCGCAGCACAACGAGACGATGACCCCGACATTGAACAAGCAGTGCGTGGCGTGGTGGAAGCATGGACATCGCAGTCAAATGGCCGCGTCTCATTCGCAGCAGTGTCTGGTGGCATTGCATCGGCACTCGGAGCACTGGGGCTCAACGAGGCGTATGTGTCGCCACTTGAACCAACACAGGTGATGTCTTTGGTTGCTTGGGCAGGAGCATCGGGTGGCGCACATGGCCGCAGGCGCGGCATGGCACAAGGTCGCTTCAGTGCATGGTGGCTTGCAACGGCATTTGCCGATGCGCTCGACGAGTGGCCGCTACGACCCAACACGCTTCTTGCCGAGATGGAAGAACTGCAATGGTTTACCTGGCGCGAAGAAGATCCGCTGCATGGATGGCAATTGCAACTTGCCGTGGAAGATCCGTTTAACGATATGTCGTGGGCATTTTCTGCCCGCGACATATCGTCATGAATTAACGACCCTTCAAAGCCTCAATGAGCTTTGGCAGTACTTTGTGCACGTCGCCAACAATGCCGAGGTCGGCAATGCCAAAGATTGGAGCTTCTTTGTCTTTGTTGATGGCGATGATGTTTTTCGCACCCTTCATGCCCACCATGTGCTGAGTCGCGCCTGAAATACCAGCAGCAATGTAAACACTTGGCTTTACTACCTTGCCGGTTTGGCCCACTTGGTACGAGTAAGGAACCCAGCCTGCATCGACAATTGCGCGCGATGCACCAGGTGCACCCTTCAACAACTTGGCAAGCTCTTCAACCATTTCATACTTGTCGGCTTCGCCAAGACCACGACCACCCGAAACAACAATGTTTGCTTCATCGAGTTTTGGACCAGTGCTCTCTTCAACATGCACTGCAGTTACTTTTGCGCCACCTGTTGCACCGAGGTCGGGAACACTTGCAGCGGCAATAGCAGCAGGAGCGCCGCCCGATGCTTCAGCAGCAAAACTCTTTGGACGGAACGCAACAAGATATGGACCTTCACCTGTGAAGGTGGTGGTGACCAAAGTGTTACCGCCGAAAATAGGTGTGGTTGCATTCACTGCATCGCCATCGACAGCAACGTCGATGGAGTTCGTAAGCACCGACTTATTGAGCTTCACCGACAAACGTGACAACACGTCACGACCTTCATAATTTTGTGGGAACAAAATGAGGTCGGGCTTGTCGCCGCCATCGATGATTGCTTTCATTGCACCAGACACAGCAACGCCGGGAAGTTTTCCTGCAAGGTCGCCTGTGGCGTACACCTTTGTTGCGCCATAATCACCGAGTTGTGCAGCAACACCAGAAGCATCGCCACCCAAAACTGCAGTGACATTTGATGAAAGCGAACGGGCCTTGGTGAGGAGCTCGAGAGTTCCTGTAGTTGCGGCACCATTTGTTACTTGGGCAAAAACCCACACACTGTTAATAGCCATGATTTTTTCCTCAGATCACTTTCAAATTTTCTAGGAACGCAACGATCTTGCCGAACGACTCTCCGTCGTCTTCTACGATTTCGCCTGCTTGGCGAGCTTCTGCTTGAGCAACAAGCGTGACTTTTTGGCCTGCACCTGCCCAGCCTGCTGGTGTGACACCAAGGTCGCTTGCAGTTACTTCTTCTACTGGCTTGCTCTTTGCCGCCATGATGCCTTTGAAGCTCGGGTAACGCGGTTCCACCACACCAGCGGTGACGCTGATGAGTGCAGGCAGTGCGCATTCCACTTCGTCGTATCCTTCTTCGGTTTGACGATCGGCCTTCAATACACCGCCATCAATTTTTACTTTCTTTGCGAAAGTCACCGAAGGAAGTCCGAGAACTTCAGCCATTTGTTCGGGAACAGTTCCGGTGTAACCATCGGAAGATTCTGTTGCAGCAATGATGAGATCTGCTCCGCCTAAGCGTTGTGCAGCTGCTGCAAGAACTTTTGCAGTGGTGAGCGCATCGCTACCTTGCAGTGCTGGGTCGGAAACCAAAATTCCTTTTGCAGCACCCATGGCAAGTGCAGTGCGCATGCCAGCGGTTTCACCGTTGGGAGCCATCGAGATGATGCTCACTTCTCCGCCACCGGCAGCATCGACAAGTTGCAATGCCATTTCTACGCCGTATGCGTCGGAGTCATCGAGGATAAGTTTGCCGTCTCGCTTCAGGGTGTTTGTTGCGCCGTCTAAGGCACCTGGCAAGGCGGGGTCGGGGATCTGCTTCACACAGACGATCACGTTCATGGCTTCTATTGTTACCGCTTGGTTCCGATTCTGCCTAACTGGCGACACAAACTGATACCGTTTCTTCGTTGTGCGTGTTCTTCTTGTAGTTAACTCCTTTGCGTCATCGGTCACAGCCCGCAATACGGTCGTGGTCCATCAGCACCTTGCCCGTCACCACACGGTGCAGGTGGTGGAAACCAACCGCCGCGGGCACGCCACACGCTTTGCCGAAGACGCCGCCCGCCGCGGGCTCGATTGCGTGGTCTCCTTTGGAGGCGACGGCACACTCAACGAGGTTGCCACAGGCATTGCAGGGTCAGAAACGGCCTTAGGAGTCCTTCCAGGGGGCTCTACTAACGTCTTTGCCCGCACCATCGGCATGTCGAACGACCCCGCCGAGGCAGTGAAGCAGCTTGCTTTGGCACTCGACACCGAGCGCATTGCCCCAATCGGTTTGGGCAAGGTCAATGGTCGGTACTTTTGTTTCCACACTGGCGTGGGCTACGACGCTGCCGTGGTGCGCAATGTTGAGCGCCGTGCAGCCTTGAAACGCTGGCTCGGTCACCCATTGTTCGTTGGGGCAGCGCTACACACCTGGGCCCTTGGCTATAGCCGCAAAGATCCGCACTTCTCTGTTCACATCGGAGAAGAGCAACCCGTCAATGGTTATTTCAGCATTGTCATGAACACGAACCCCTACACCTTCTTAGGCAAGAAGCCCCTCAATTTGTCACCCCATGCCAACCTCGACAGTGGGCTGTCGGTCGTGACCTTCACTTCTTTGTCTGCTCTCACTTTGCTCGGCTCATTAGGCAAAGCCATCCGCAGCGGAGGTGTTCCTGAAAGCAAGCACGTCAAAATTCGCGAAGACGTACAGGCAATGAGCGTGACCAACGACAGGCCATTCCCGTTCCAACTCGATGGCGATTATTTGGGCGAAACGAACGAGTTGCGCTTCACCCATGAACCTCACGCAGTTCGTCTTGTGCAGCCGCTTCTTTCGTAGTTCCTAACGACCAAGTACGCGCAACGCCACATCGGGCACATTGGTACAAATCGCATCTACTTTCCACTTCGCTAGTTCTGCCATGCGCACTGCATCGTCACAGGTCCACGTATTCACTTGTATCCCGCGTTCATGGCACAGATCAATGAGCTCCTTTGAAAGCAAACCTACCCATGGGTGCAGCGCGCTATGACCTCCGCGCACGAGGCTCTCAACAATGCTTTCTGCATCATTTGGAGCGACCACTGTGGTGAGCCAAGCAGTGCGCAGTTCTGGTGCACAATCGTGCACTTTGTTTATGGTTTCTCGCCGAAATGATGAAATGAGAAATCGAGAATTTTCATTACGTTCAACGAGTGCACGTGCAACGAGTTCTGCAACAGAGTCACTGCTATCGAAGTCGGGCTCCTTCTCATCGTTTTTGATTTCTACATTGACCCACATTCCTGCACACGCATCGAGCGCTTCGTGCATGGTGGGAATATGCGCTGGAAGTTCGCTACGTTGCAGTGCACAAATATCTCGGCCATCTTCCAAACGTGGGTCGTGGTGCACCACCAAATGCCCATCAGCGGTGAGTCGCACATCGAGCTCTACCCCGTCGGCCCCCATATCGCCTGCAGCACGAAATGCCAACACTGTGTTTTCTCGCTCGGCTCGAGAGGCTCCTCGGTGGGCCAAAACGAAGGTTTGAGAGCCAAGTGTTACCGGAACAAAAATTTGATTCATAAATCTCAAAGTACTGCTTGTGATTAGCGAATTCCCGACGTAACGTGCCCGAGCCACAAAGAAATTGTGGTGGAAGAATTATTCACCCCGGGCAACAAAGCCCCTTAGCAATTGCAGGAGATGAAGTGACCATCCTCGCTTCAAGCCTCGCGCTCGGAAGCGCCGACTACACGTGGCGTTCGAACGCGGTATGCCGTGACACTGACCCAGAATTGTTCTTCCCTGTAGGAACTACAGGCCAAGCACTTCTCCAACTCAGCAAGGCAAAAGAAACCTGCGACCAATGCACCGTCAAAGTCGAGTGCTTGCAGTTCGCCATCGACACCAACCAAGACTCTGGCGTTTGGGGCGGAACTTCAGAAGACGAGCGTCGTGCAATTCGCCGACAAATAGCTGCTCGTCACCGTTCCAGCATTGCTGGCTAAAGCGCCGCAATAGGAACAACAAGTTCAATCATTGTTCCCATGGAGTTACTTGGTAACTCCACATCTGCTTCTTCGTAATCTGCCGCAGTCGCAGAGCGCATATCGATGGTGCCACCGAGTTCTGTACTCACCAACGTGCGAACAATCGATAGCCCTAAACCAGTTGCCTGACTGATATCGAAATTGGGGTCTAGCCCCGCTCCGTCATCAAGCACTCTCACGCACAGACGCGTGCTCTCCTCGCCCTGCGGCGACACTTCGACTTCTTGCGATAAATGTACGGAAACATTTCCACCGCGATGCGAGTTGCTCTCTTTGAATCCGTGGTCGACCGCATTTTGCAACAACTCTGTGAGCACCACCGATAGCGGCGTTGCAATTGTTGCCGGCAAACGTCCTCCGTCACCATGCACAACGAATCGGATGGGTCGATCGGGAGATTGCAGACTTTCTTCAACGAGTCGTAGCAGTGGTCGCACAATTTCAATAAACGCAACATCTTCGCCTGGCCCACGCGACAAAGTTTCATGCACAAGGGCAATAGTGCGAATACGTCGCACCGATTCATTCACGGCCGACTTCGCTTCGCCTTCTTCCAACCTGCGCGCCTGCAAACGCAGCAACGATGAAATAGTTTGCAGGTTGTTTTTTACGCGGTGGTGAATTTCTCGAATTGTTGCGTCTTTCGACAAGATCAAACGATCGCGACGCCGCAACTCTGAAACGTCGCGCAGCAAGAGCACCGCACCAGTTGCAGTATGTGCTCCATCTTCTTGATTCACATGGAGCAGCGGCATGCATCGTGCAAGCAAAGTGACTTCTGTTGTTTGGTCGAATTCTTCGACCACGGGTTCATGGCGTTCAAATGCTTGCCGAACTGCACTGTCGGTGAAACCGAGTTCGGCCAAAGTTTGCCCAACACTGTTTGCACCAATACCCACCCGGTGCAACGCCGACACCGCGTTTGGTGATGCATATCGCACACGAGCCAATTCATCGATGACCAACACGCCGTCGCCTACGCGAGGAGCAACGCTGGAGTCGGCTGCTCTACCAGGAAACGGAAAGAGGCCTTCTTTGATCATGAGTGAGAAACGGTCGAATATCTCAAGATAGGTACGTTCAAGCTCACCTGGCTGACGACTGCTGCGTGTTGACCATTCGCGGCTCAGTACCGCAATGGGGTGACCGTTAAAACGCACCGGAATCGCAAACATCCGAGCTTGTTGTGCGCCGTCCTCTACAGGAATTTCGCCTTCGCTCCATTCACCTGTCGCATACGCCTGTGCCAGCAACGACTCTTCGTCTTGCGCTGCCCACGTTGCTACGCGATCGGCAATGTACAAGGTTTGCCCAGTGGCCGCACGCACATGCGCACCAACGATCCATTTACCTTCGGTTGTTGGCAGATACAAAAGCAAGTCGGCAAAACAAAAGTCGGCGAGCATTCCCCATTCAGAAATGAGGTTTTGTAAATGGACGATGTCTTCTTTTTCAAGAAGCGTATTTTGTCGAGCTAGGTCGCCGAGGGTTGCCATAGCGAAGTGGTTTTAACCGCCGAAGCCCATGCGCTTATCGCTGTCTGGACTACCAAACTCAACGTAAGCAATTTTCGCACCAGGCACTGCTACTTCGCGGCCCTTTTTGTCGGTGAGCCACAGCACATCTGTTGCACCGGAGATTGCGGCATCAACTGCAGTCTTAATTTTCTTTCGCGCCGCAGCATCGTCTTCCACCTCGAGTGTGATTTCACGAACGCTTTGGGTAACTCCGATTCGAATGTCCATACCTGAACCCTACGAGATCTTGAGGGCAGAGCTAAAGATCTTCTTCGGTTTCAATTCGGTCGCAATACGCTCGGCCATCTGATGGAAGATCATTGCGGTCTCGCTGGTGGGGTCGACAGCTGTGATGGGGTGACCATCGTCGCCGCCTTCACGCAATGCGTTCATGAGGGGAATTTGCCCCAAAAGCGGCACATTCAACTCATTCGCAAGCTCTTGGCCACCACCTGAGCCGAAAATCTCATATTTCTTGCCATCATCGCCAGTGAACCACGACATGTTTTCAATGACGCCGCGAACAGTGAGATTCACCTTCTCGGCCATTGCTGCCGACAATCGTGCAACTTTTTGTGCTGCTGGTTGCGGCGTGGTCACGACGTACACCTCGGCACGTGGCAAGTATTGACTCAGGCTGAGCGCAATGTCGCCGGTACCTGGTGGCATGTCGACGAGCAAAAAGTCGGGTTCATCCCAATACACATCGGTGAGGAACTGTTCAAGTGCTTTGTGCAACATGGGGCCACGCCACACCACTGCCTGGCCATCGGGCACAAAGTATCCAATAGAAATACAACGCACGCCCCACGCTTCTGGTGGAAGAAGCATTTGATCGATAGCAACAGGGTCACGATCTGCACCCAACATACGCGGAATAGAGAAACCATAAATGTCGGCGTCAACAATTCCGACCGTGTGACCGCGCGCTGCAAGTGCAACTGCCAAGTTGGTGGTCACGCTGCTTTTTCCTACGCCACCCTTACCCGATGAAATGAGTAGGGGGCGTGTTTTTGAACCGGGCTGCGCAAAAGGAATACTGCGGCCTTCTGCATGCCCATGAGCAGTTTGTGAACCAGCAGATGAAGCGGCATCGCCATGCACAATGCGGCGCACATTTTCGCGTTCTGCATCGGTCATTACGCCGAAGGTGAGATTCACATCGCTCACCGACGGGTCGGCGCGCAAAGCACCATTCACGCGATTCGTAATTTCATTGCGTAACGGACAACCCGCAATTGTGAGCACCACGGTGAGGGTCACTACTCCCGAGGCCGACACTTCGACGTCGCGCACCATGCCAAGGTCGACAATGGAACGATGAAGTTCTGGGTCATGTACGGGTCGAAGGGCTTCGATGACTTGCTCAACTGCAATGGGCATAAGGGTGACATCCGATTCGAGAAGGTGGATAAGAGAATTACACGATAATTAGCACTATCGCCATAGGTACAATACCTCGCTGTAGAGTAATCAGGTAATGAGTGAGCGCATGAATCGAGAGCAACAAATGTCACCTGGCTCTTTCACAGCCACCGTGAGCGCTATCACTTCAGCTTTTGGCGACCCCACTCGACGCGCCGTGTATCTCTATGTGCGCGAAAGCGACAACGGTGCAACTGCAGCACAAGTGGCTGAACACTTCAACTTGCATCCCAACGTTGCACGCCATCATCTCGACAAGCTTTCTGCAGGTGGCTACGTAGAAGCCTCAGTAGAAAAACCTTACGGCGGTGGCGCCGGACGCCCGTCGAAGCATTACCGCTGCGTTGGCCCTTCCCCACTCGAAGCACCCATCGTTCGTAGCGATGATCTTGTTCTCAGTTTGCTCGGTAATGCACTTGAACTGTTGCCGCAAGCTCAAGCAGAAATCATGGCAGAAAAAGTTGGCGCGCAATACGGACGCGTGCTTGCTACCGGTTTAAGCGGCGAAGACCTTGAACATGGTCAACGCTCACTGAAAAGCGCATTGCAGGCTGTTGCCGATGCACTCACTGCACACGGTTTTGCTGCTCATACAGATCATCGCAACAATCAATTACGCATTGTCAACAACCATTGCCCATTTGGTGATGTTGCCATTGAACACCCCGTTATTTGTGCAGTCGACCGCGGAATGGTGAAAGGAATGCTCGGTGCGCTGTACGGCGAAACAAACCCAGAGCTTCAAGAATCCATTCCTCAGGGCGACACCTTCTGCGCCACCAGCGTGTAATTCAAGCGAACTAATCGCCCCAGAAACGCTGCTCTAAAAACGGATCTCCGTACATGTTGTACCCGTTGCGCTCCCAAAAACCAGGTGTATCGCCAACGCAAGCTTCCATTCCGCGCAACCACTTTGGTGATTTCCAAAAATACAAGTGCGGTACGAGCAGACGTACTGGCCCGCCATGTATGGGCTCGATGTCTTCACCTTCAAAGGCATAGACCACCAGCGACTCTTCGCGCATGACATCTTCCATTGGCAGGTTTGCCGTATAGCCCTGTTCTGCGTGCCCCATGAAGTGAGTTGCGTTTGCATGCACACCTGCGCGAGCAAAAATATCTTTCACCCGCACGCCGGTCCAGTGAGTGTCGAACTTTGACCACTTGGTGACGCAGTGAATATCGGTTTCAATAGTGACGCTCGGCATTCCCTTGAGTTCATCGAAAGTCAAAGTGAACTCATTGTTTACTGCACCAAAAACTCGCAGGCTCCACTCATTGGGTGCATACGTCGGAACATCGCCAACATGCAGAACAGGAAAGCGTTCAGTGAGGTACTGCCCTGGCGGCAACCGTGCAGGGTCGAAGCCCAGAGCCTCTAGTTCTTGTCGATTGCGTTCAAAGAATCCCACCTACAGAGTCTCACCGAGATGCGTTCACTTCGGCAACTATTGCGTCCACAAATGTTTGTACTTCTGCTGGCGGGTTTGCCTCTTGGCACTTCTTTAGTTCCGATTTTGCCGTGACCGTATCGGCGGCAAAGCGATAGCTCACAATTCCTAAAAAGCAATGGGCATCTGGGTAATCGGGGTCGATGAGCGTCGCCCTGCCAAGCCCCACAATGGCGGCCTGCACCGCTGCGGTACGAATGTCATCAGATGCGTCACGTGCGGTGAGAGCCAGCAGCCACGAGCGATAAGTGAGTGCCTCTACTTCATCGGGGCGAGTTTTCAGCACCTCGCTGTAGATCTTGATTGCCGCAATCGGGTCGCTGAAATTCAATTGACGCGCTTGAGCAAGCAAACCTGCCGTGTTGTTCGGACTCCCTCCCGACAGTGTTTGCCCAGGAAGACGCTGGCCCGACTGACGTGCCACGAGAACTCCAAGGCCAACTGCGATGCATGCAACTGCAGCAATTGTGAGAACGAGTTTTTTCCTATTACGAGTTGGAATGGCATCTGTGTTTTCGCAAAGTTCATCGCTTACTTCGGTATCGCGCAGCACATCGGCAAGACGCTTTACGTAACTACTTTTGAGAGCTTCATAGTCGGCGAGGTCCATATCGCCCGCTGCGTATTCACGCTCAAGATCTTCTAACGATGAAAACAAAAAGTCGCGATCTTCACTGCTCATACATTCTCGTCATCTGTGACGTCGTTCTTTTTCAAAAAAGCGGCTTCAACAATGGCAAAATCTTCATCTGAAGCGTGGGCGAGTGATGCATTTTTCCAGCGGCGAAAGACAAGACCCAAAACACAGAGTCCACCCACCAAGGCAACAACGGGAAGAATCCATATCAACGATTCCACTCCATCAGTTCGTGGCAACAAGACGCTTCCAGGAAAACTGTTTTCTATAACAGCCACAATTTGGTCGTCGCTGTTTTGCCCAGATGCAACTTCTCTGGCAATTTCATTGCGAATCGCTTCTGCGGCAGGTGCTCGACTCACGTAGATGCTTTCACCATTGCACGTAGGGCAAGCTAACTGCTTCGAGATGGCGTCGATACGACCCTGCTGCGTGAGTGGCCCTCTATCGCGCAGTGTGCCAAATGCCAGCAACCCAACAGTCAGCAAAAGCATCAGAATCCAGATGGGTAATGAATTCAGTTTTTTCATGGAGCAGCCAATTCTCTTTGCAACTCGGCCATCTTTGCCGACAAGAAATCATTCGTCACTTCACCCGCAATGCGCAACCGCACAAAACCCGAAGGGTCAATGACCCATGTCTCGGGAACTTTGGCCACACCAAAGGCCACCGCGATG
Source organism: Acidimicrobiales bacterium (assembly GCA_030830415.1). Lineage (GTDB taxonomy): Bacteria > Actinomycetota > Acidimicrobiia > Acidimicrobiales > Ilumatobacteraceae > F1-20-MAGs119. The sequence goes on from JAURNB010000249.1 coordinate 14,568, forward strand.
GCACCGTCGGGGTCGGTCACCTTTGGCCAGTCTCCGCCATTCTTTTCAAAGAACGCAGCAACTGCCGCATCGCTGTCGTCATTCACCACGGTGACCAACTCAACACCGTTGTCTTGAGTGCTCTGATTCTTCTCAAAGGCAACAAGCTGAGGATGCTCGGCACGGCATGGAACACACGTGCTATTGAAAAAATTCAACACCACCCAGGATCCTTTACGGCGAGCAAGATCGAAGTTTCCGCCGCCCACCAAAGGAGAAGAAACTGCAGGCGCAGGATTGCCGAGAAGCGGTGTTGAGATACCCCGCTCTCCTCGAGGTTTCGCGGTCACCAGCAAAATAAAAAACGCAAGAACGACAACACTCGTTGCAATAGCAACATTGCGCGCAATGCGAGAATTACGCATTGAGGGTCTTACCTGAATCAATGTGTGCAGAAACTGCATCGGTGGGCCGCCGGCGACGACCTGGGAACAAGGCAAGCAAGGTACCTACTGCCATCATTCCTCCGCCAATCCACATCCACATCACCAAAGGCTTAATAAACACTTTGATCCGTGCTTCACCCGACTCACTTTTCACAGGTGGCTCAAGGGTGAGATACAGGTCGTAGCGCCACGACGATTTCACAGAAGGTGTACCGATGTTGTTGCCCATTTGTACAAACTTTGTAATTGCAGGGGCGTAACTTTTTCCGCCATCAATTTGAACAATTGCCTTCACTGCTGTCAGGCGGTCGGTCTTTTCGTTCTCAAAACCCTTAAGTTCAAAAACGTGTCCGCCGAACTCTGCTGGCGTATTCAACTTCAAAGAAAGCTCTTGCGATCGTGTGTATGAATTGGATGCTGCAAGAGCAACAGCAATCAAAATGACGCCAAGATGCACGACCATTCCACCATTTGCACGACCAACGAGACCACGCAAACCCTGGCGACGCGTTGCTAGAACAAGTTGTCTCAACGCTGCCCCACTAGCAAACCCGCCCAATGTGAAAGCTAAGAGTGGGGCTAATCCGTCGGCGCCAACCAAGAGAGACACCACCAGAGTGCCGATGCCGCACCATGCTGGCCAAAAAAGACGCTGGCGTAAAACCTCTTCAGATGCCTTACGCCATGGCAAAACAGGCGCAATCGACATCATGGCAAGCATGGCAATGCCAATTGGTTTAGAGAGCTGGTCGAAGAAGGGTTCACCTACAACAATTTGGCGATTTTGCAATGCCTCGATGACCAGTGGGAAAACAGTTCCCAACAGCACAACAAATGCAAACAGCGCAAATAACACATTGTTGGCGAGAAACGCGCCTTCGCGCGAGACGGGAGAATCGATGCTTCCCGGAGAACGCAAAGAGTCACCGCGCCAGGCAATGAGCCACAGAGAAACAGCAACGATGACCCCAAAAAAGACAATGAGATACTTGCCAATATCACTTTCGCTGAATGCATGAACACTGTTCAACACTCCGGAGCGCGTGAGGAATGTACCGAGAATGGTGAGGCTAAATGTTGCAAGAAGTAGCGACAGGTTCCACACGCGCAACATGCCTCGACGTTCCTGTACCAGTACGGAGTGGATGTACGCCGTTCCTGTGAGCCACGGCAAGAAACTCGCATTCTCTACGGGGTCCCATGCCCATACCCCACTCCAACCGAGCACTTCATAACTCCACCAACCACCCAAAATAATGCCGAAAGTGAGTAGCCCCCATGCACACAATGTCCACCGACGTGTTTCAATGAGCCAGCCTTCACCGACGCGCCCCGTAATGAGCGCAGCAATAGCAAAAGCAAATGGAATGGTGAAACCCACATAGCCCAAATACAAAATGGGCGGGTGGAAGAGAACCAAAATGTGATTTTGCAGGAGCGGGTTGGGCCCTGGCCCATCGGTGACGCCAGGTGCACCCACCCCAAAGGGGTTTGCCGGCGCAAAACTCAGCAAGAAA
>JAURNB010000033.1 GCA_030830415.1 Acidimicrobiales bacterium
TTCGCCTCTAAACGTTCGTAGTCCGATAAACTTTTCAACGGAAGGGTGCCAGAGCGGACGAATGGAACGGTCTCGAACACCGTCGTGGTGTCACAGCCACCGTGGGTTCAAATCCCACCTCTTCCGCCACTACGAAGGGTTCTCGGCGCGGTGTGTCCCGCAAATCGTGACATACCGCGCCGAGAACACTCATGGTTATTTGCAGGTCGACTCGTTCTTTGGCGCTTCCAGCTTGACGAGGTAAGTATCGACTAATCCGTTCACACATTTTCCTGTTCCGTACCCAGTGTGTTGGTTGCCCGTCACCACAATGAGCCGTCCATCGCCGAGGGCAGATGCCATCTTGCGTGACGATGAAAGTGGAGTTGCAGCATCACCTGTGGTGCCGATGACCACGATAGGAACATTTCCTGCATTGGCAATTTCTACTTGAGGTAGTGAAGGTACAGGCCACAGTGTGCAGTTATAACCAGCTGAAAAATAGGCACCAAGGCGGGGCGCTGCTGCAGTGAATTGTGGAATGTATGAATCGACCTCTTCTACCGATGTTGCACCTTGATCGTCAATGCAAGAAATTGCGGTGAAGGCTTCCAGCAAGTTGTCGTATGTTCCGTCGCTACGACGTTGGTAGTAGTCGTCGTACAGCGCAAGCAACCCAGTTGCGTCGGGAACTTTGGGATCGGTTGCATCGGCGAGTGCTTCGGCAAATGTCGGCCATAACGAATCGGAATACATGGCGTCAACGGCAGCGGTATAAGCAATGCCTTCATTCACCAATGTGCGTTTTGAGCTAACAAACAGTGGGTCGCGCTCGAGGCGAACCATCAGCTTGTCGAATACTTCTTCAGGCTTTCCCTTGTTGTAAATAGGGCATGTTTCGCGGGTGGCGCAATCGGCGAAAAATGCATTGAGTTGACCTTCAAACCCAGCGGCCTGGTCGAGCCCACCTTGTAAAAACGATGCATTGGGATCGGCGGCACCATCGAAAACAGCAGCCCGTACCGTATTGGGGAAAAGGTTGACCCAATGTGCACCAAGTTCGCTGCCGTAAGAAAAACCGAAAAAGGAAATTGTTTCCTCATCGAGCGCGCGGCGAATCATGTCTATGTCGCGAGCACTGGCAATGGTGGAAATGTAGGGCAAAATCTCACCGCTATTTTTTTCGCATTCAGCGTTGAAGCGCCGGGCATCGTCGACAAGCGCAAGTTTTTCTTCTGGAGTATTTGGTGTGACGTCAGAAGCGAAATAGGAATCGTATTCATCAACACAGTCAACAAATGGAGTTGACGCGCCAGTTCCTCGCGGGTCGAAGGCAACGATGTCGAAGTGATCGAGAATGGTTTGCGAGAAATAGAAGCCGGCATCGGGTGCCATGGAAGCACTCTCGGCGCCTGGACCACCACGATTCACAATGAGTGAACCAATGCGCTTCTTTGCATCTTCAGCACTGTGTACTTTCAGGTTCAATGTAAACGTGCCAATGGCAGGGTCTTCATAGCTGTACGGGACCTTGATGATTCCGCACTTAATGCCCTTTGGCTCACTCGGTGAACATTTGTCCCACACGATGGGGCTCAGTGGCAGTGGAACTGTGGTGGTGCTGGCAATTGGTGCCGGGGCGGTGGTTGCCACCGCGGTGTCGTCGACTACAAGATCGAGAGTTTCCACCGTGGGAGCAGATGACGCCCCACAGGCAGAAACGAGCAAGGCGCCCATGAGAAGAAATGGGGCGATGAAGCGACGGCGCATATGTTCGTAGGCTACGACCTCTAGCCTGATCTATGTGCGCATGAACCCTCACATGATGTTGCCTGGAGACCCCGATGCGGTTTCTGGCACCAAAATCGAACGCCAGGCCCTGCGGCGGGCATGGGTTTTTGCCCAGCCATACAAGTGGGCCATTGTCGGTTTCTTAACCTCGATTCTTGTGTCGGCGCTCTTGGCGCTGGCTCCGCCACTTCTTTTTCGCGCCATACTCGACCACTCCATTCCCCAGAACAACAAAGGTCAAATCACCGTCTTGGCGGCTTTTCTTGTAGCTGCAGCATTAGGAGACGCAGTACTAGCTATTTTGCAGCGCTGGTATTCCTCGCGTATTGGAGAAGGCCTCATTTATGACCTGCGTGTTGCTCTATTCGACAAAGTGCAGCAAATGCCCATTGCCTTTTTCACGCGAACACAAACGGGCTCACTCATTAGCCGACTCAATAACGATGTTGTTGGTGCACAAACCGCAGTCACCAGCACATTGGGCAGTGTGGTGTCGAATGTTGTTGTACTCATCACCACCTTGGCCGCGATGCTTGCGCTTGAATGGCGTCTCACTTTGTTGTCTCTTGTTGTGTTGCCAGTCTTTATTATTCCGGCGAAAAGAGTGGGTGCAAAACTTCAAACCATTGCGCGTGAGCAAATGGGTTTGAACGCTGAAATGAATACGCAAATGACTGAGCGTTTCAATGTGTCGGGTGCATTGCTGGTGAAACTCTTTGGTCGACACAGCGAAGAAGTGGGTGCATTCTCGCGGCGCGCAGGAAGAGTGCGCGATATTGGCATTCGCTCTGCATTGTATGGTCGTATTTTTTTCGTTGCACTTGGGCTCGTTGGCGCAGTAGGCGCCGCAGCCATTTATGGTGTGGGCGCACACTTAGTGGTTGATGGCGGCATCACTGCAGGAACACTTGTTGCAATGGCAGCGTTTGTTCAGCGCATCTACCAGCCTCTCACCGGGCTTACCAATGCTCGTATTGAAGTGATGACGGCGTTTGTGAGTTTTGAAAGAGTTTTCGAAGTGCTTGATGCGCCAGTGTCTATTCAAGATGCGCCCGGAGCAATTGATCTTGTAGATGCGCGTGGTGAACTTGAATTACGCAATGTCACTTTCCGCTATCCAGCAGGACATTCAGTTTCAATAGCTTCCCTAGAAGCTGCAGGTGTGATGCAAGGTGTCGACCCCGATACCGACGTATTGCAAAACATCAGCTTGCATATACAGCCAGGTGAAACCATTGCACTTGTCGGAGTGAGTGGTGCAGGAAAGAGTACGCTCGCGTCACTCATCCCACGGTTATACGACGCAACAGCCGGGTCGATTCTCATTGACGGGCAAGATGTTAAAAATCTCACGCAACGTTCAGTGCAAAATGCAATTGGAGTGGTATCGCAAGATCCGCATCTCTTTCACGAAAGTATTGGCGCAAACTTGCGTTATGCAAAACCCGATGCAACCGATGATGAATTGCGAGCAGCGTGCGAAGGAGCACAGATATTCGACACCATTGCAGCTCTTCCCGAAGGGTTAAACACTCTGGTGGGAGAACGTGGTTACCGGATGTCGGGTGGAGAAAAACAGCGCCTTGCCATTGCGCGTCTGCTCTTGAAAGACCCAGCCATCATGATTCTCGATGAGGCAACAAGTCACCTCGATAACGAAAATGAAGCAGCAGTGCAAGTAGCACTAGAAGCAGCGCTGCGTGGGCGTACTGCATTGGTCATCGCGCACCGTTTGTCTACGGTGCGCCGTGCAGATCGAATTGTGGTGCTCGATGCTGGCCATCTTGTTGAGGAAGGAACGCATGAAGAACTTATGGAGCGCAAAGGTCTCTATGCGGCCCAAGTGCACGCAGGTGAACTAGGGCAATGAGCGACGAACTCGACCTGGGTGCAACAACAGAAGCATTTGGAGTGCGCCAATTTATTGGCAAGGTAAACCACGCAATGAAGAGCACCTTCACCCCGGGCATTTGGGTGCATGGTGAAATTGAATCGTGGTCAAACCGAACACAGCATGCATATTTTCAACTTGTTGAGCGTGATGAAAAAGGCACCGCAACAATTCATGTTTCACTTTTCGCAAACAACCTTCGCCGCCTACAACCGCTGTTACGCCAGCATCGCCTTACTTTGCAAGACGGCGTGAAGGTAAAAGTATTTGGCGTTCCCGATGTTTATGACGGCAGTGGAAAATTAAGTTTAAAAATTTCCGACATTGATCCGCGTTTTACACTCGGCGACCTTGCTGCGGCACGCGATGAAATTGTGAAGCGCCTCATTGCTGGAGGTTTGTACGACGAAAACCGTGAGCGCGAACTACCTGCAGCCCCTTTACGTTTAGGCATCATTACCAGCGTTGGTTCAGCAGCCTGGCACGACGCGATGCATGAGTTAGAAGAGTCGGGCATTGGCTTCAACATCAAAGTGGCAAACGTACGCGTGCAGGGCGACGAAGCTATTCCTATGATCGTTGAAGCAATTTGGGCGCTCGGGTCGCGCACCGATCTCGATGTCATTTTGCTCATGCGCGGTGGTGGTTCACGTACCGACCTGGCGTGCTTCGATGCAGAAGAAATAGCTGTTGCCATTGCCCAATGTGGGTTACCAGTGTTCACAGGAATTGGTCACGAAATCGACCGCAGCATTGCCGACGAAGTTGCCTACGCCTCGTATAAAACTCCAACTGCATGTGCTTCAGCAATATGTGAGTTGGTCAACGAATACGTTGAAGAAACAGAAGACGTGTGGGCGAGCATTGCAGGTATCGCTCAGCAGCAATTAGCACTGGCCGAGAGTCGTTTAAATGAACGAGGAAACGCAATCCGAACAAAAGCAATTACTGCTGTCGAGCGGGCGCACACGCATGTGGCACTCAGTGCAAGTCGGCTTGTTACACGGCCCATATCGCTCTTAGCCACGCACGAGTCGCAAGTGAACTATTTGGCAGAGCGTGTTCGCCTTCTTGACCCGGTGAACACCATGGCCCGCGGGTGGAGCATTACACGCACAGCCACGGGTGTGACTCTGCGTAAAGCAGGCGATGCAATTTCTGGTGACGACATTGTCACCACTTTTTCTGATGGCACCGTTGTGAGTACGGTGAAATAAGGAGCAAAGGGAAATCACTATGGCCAAGAAAACACAAGACAGCGATTTGGGAATTGATGAGTTGGGTTACAGCGAAGCACTTGCTGAACTTGAAACCATTCTCAAAAGTTTGGAGTCTGACTCTGTTGATGTCGATGTATTAGCGACAAAAGTTCAGCGGGCTGCTGCGCTCATTTCACTGTGCAGGGGCAAAATTAGTGCCGCTCGGTTGCATGTTGAACAAGTCGTTGGAGAAATCGATGCCTCCTAGTGGAGCACCATCGGCACAGCCCGGTGCTCCAGCGTTTCTTGTTGAACTCGCAACGCACGTAGAGACCTATCTGGCCCAACTCATTGCCGCTGAAGAAGCACGCTGGGTTGAAGTGAACCCCACTCTCGCTGTTCCCTTCAGTGAAATGAGAGGGCTCGTACTTGCTGGCGGAAAGCGATTGCGTCCGGCATTTTGTTATTGGGGGAGCATTGCCACCGGAGCAGACCCCAGCGATGAGCGCATTGTCCGCACCGGTGCGGCAGTAGAACTGCTTCACGCCTTTGCCCTTTTCCACGACGACATCATGGACGGTTCCTTAACGCGCCGCGGTGTGCAAACCACTCACGTGCGCCACAGTACTTTGCACGTCGAGCAGGCGCTCGACGGTGATGCCACCCGATATGGCGATGGTGTTGCACTTCTCGTTGGCGACCTTACCTATGTATATGCCGACGACCTCATGGCCGACACTTCACGTGAAGCTCGTGCCTTGTGGACCGAATTGCGACTTGAACTCAACATCGGACAGTTTCTCGACATCGTGGGTTCTGCTCGTCGCGAGCGTAGGCGAGCCGAGGCCGAACAAATTTGCCGCTATAAGAGTGGTAAGTACACCATTGAACGTCCCCTGCAACTTGGCGCACTTGTCACTTCTGCTCCGTTGCCAGCGGGTGTATTCGAGCAACTGTCCGCCATTGGGCTTCCGTTGGGCGATGCATTCCAAATGCGCGACGACATCTTGGGAGTATTTGGCGAATCGGCGCTTACAGGTAAACCCGCCGGAGACGATCTGCGCGAGGGGAAGCCCACGCCACTCTTGGCGCTCACGACTGAATTAGCGTCACCTGCTGAACTTGAGGTGTTGAACAAGGTGGGTCGTCCCGATATCACTGCCACCGACGTTGCCAACATCCAAGAAGTCATTCAACACACTGGCGCGTTGCAAACGATGGAAGATCGCATCACGCAGCTCACTGCAGAGTCGGTGAACCAGTTGTCGGGGCTCTCACTCGGAAAAGAAGCAATCGAACAATTCAAAGCCCTAGCGCACTTAGTTTCATGGCGTAGCCTCTAGTAATGATCATCCATGGGCGACTTCAGTGGGCACTTGCCGCTGGAGTTTTGGTGTTCTCCTTTGCAGCAGTCGTTGCATCGTTGCTCGATGGTGGTAACGGCACAGCTGCAACCACTACAACAACAAGTGTGGTTGCAACCACCACTACAACCACCATTCCCGTGCCGCTGAAACATGTCGTACAAAGCGGAGAGTCGCTCTTCAGCATTGGACAGATGTACTCGGTGAAAATGGAGGCGATTATTGAATTGAACAATATTGATGACCCCGACAAACTTGCTGTTGGCGATGAAATCCTTTTACCGCAAGGTTCTGTTGCTCGAGTTGCGCCTGTCACAAGCACTTCAGTCACAAACTCTTCTTTAGTCACCACCAGCACCTCGTAACGCTTTACACTTTCACTATGGCGACAACATTTTGGCCAACACAAGAACATTGGTCGGTGCAGATTCCTCTGCACAGCCCTCACTATCGCACGCCGTCGTTATCGCAAGATGGTGTTGTATTGCTCAAGCCCGCAAATTTTTCTGTGCCGAGTGTGGAATGGGAATCGCTTGAATATTTAGATTGGAAAAGTGGCGGCGATACAAACTTTGCGCCACTCGCATCGGCCGATGGTGAACTTGATTGCAGAGGGTTTTGGGATAAAGGCCAGCCCGACAAAGGCGCTATTTTCACGAGTAATGCAGCGAAAGCTCCGACATTATGCAATTACGTCACCAGCGTTGGTGCAAATTTTGGGCGTGTGCGCATCATCAAATTAGAACCACAAGATCACGAAACAGCATTGCGTTCCATACACCGCGATGACAACAACCGAATGAATCCGGAAAATGAAGGTTGGGTAGTGCGCAGTTGGTTAGAACTCACCGACAGCCCCAACAGTTACATGTTGCTCATGGACAACGATGCCGATGGCTTACCCGATCGTTCAACAGAACGACGCGTGCCGTTGTCACGCGGTTCACGATTTGTTGTCGACACGCAAAGGCTCTGGCATGTAGTGGTGCACAATGCAAACACACCGCGGTATGCGCTCATCACGAGTTTTGAAAGCAGTCCAGATTTAGAAAATTGGATTGTGAACGAAAGCGTTTAGTTTTTAACGACGCTCGGCAACTAAATGCGCAATTTCATTCATGATGCGTGCAATATCGAAATCTTTCGGTGTGTAGACGGCAGCAATTCCTTGACGCTTTAAGTTGTCGCGGTCGCCTTCGGGAATAATTCCTCCCAAGATGACAGGAATGTCGAGGCCTTCTTTTTTCATGAGTTCCAAAATGTCACTCACGAGTGAAAGATGCGAACCAGAAAGAATGGACAAGCCAATGACATCGGGGTCTTCGTCGCGAGCACTTGCCACAATTTGGGCAGGCGTCAGGCGAATGCCGCTGTACACCACTTCCATTCCGGCGTCGCGAGCCGCTACTGCAATTTGCTCAGCACCATTGGAGTGACCATCGAGCCCAGGTTTGGCAACGAGGAACTTGGGTGGGCCACCAGGAATGGACTTCACAAATGCTGCCACTCCTGCAAGTTCGTGTGTGCGACGCCCGAGCGCCGCTGCAACGCCGGTTGGGGCTCGGTATTCACCGAAGATCTCGCGCAGGGCAGTGCCCCATTCCCCGGTGGTTCCACCGGCTTTGGCCAGGGCAATAGAGGAAGGAACAATGTTGTCGCCCTCAACTGCGGCACGACGCAGTTCAGCCAAAGCTTTTTCCACTTCACCGTTGTTGCGGGCTGTACGCCACGCGTTGGTGTCGTTCACCGTTTCGGCTTCCACTGCGGGGTTGACGGTCAAGATGTTTCCCTCGCCACCGAGTGGTGATGGAGCACCCTCAGTGAATGAATTCATGCCCACCACAATTTGCTCGCCGGTTTCAATGCGGCGTGTGCGGTCGGCCATGGAAGACACAAGACGGCCTTTGAGGTTTTCGATTGCTTCAAAGGCTCCGCCGAGTTCCAAAATTTCTTGCAGTTCAACCCAGGCAGCGTCACGAATTTCTTCTGTGCGTTGTTCAATAACGTGAGAGCCATCGAAAATGTCTGCGTACTCTAAGAGGTCGGTTTCAAACGCGAGTACTTGTTGCATGCGCAATGACCATTGCTGATCCCATGGGCGTGGAAGACCGAGGGCTTCGTTCCATGCAGGTAGTTGAACGGAACGTGCACGTGCCTTTTTCGACAAGGTGACGGCGAGCATTTCTAAAACAATGCGTTGCACATTGTTTTCAGGTTGTGCTTCGGTGAGGCCCAAAGAGTTCACCTGAACGCCGTAGCGAAAACGACGCGCCTTTTCGTCGGTGATGTTGTAGCGCTCACGACCAATGCGGTCCCACAACTCAGTAAATGCACGGAGTTTGCACATTTCTTCAACGAAACGAATGCCAGCATTCACGAA
>JAURNB010000250.1 GCA_030830415.1 Acidimicrobiales bacterium
GGAACCATGCTCGATGCGGGAACGGTGAAATACGCTTTAATTGTTGACGGCGAAGGTAGCCGTTATACCCAAGAGGCCACTCTCAATCGGTTGCGTAGTCCAGATTCAACAGCAGGTGATGTTTTTGCAGAGTTTGCTTCGCTCACACTGGGTTCGGGTGCTGCGGCAATGGTGATGGCACGTAGCGATAGGCATAAAGAAGTGCATAAGTTTGTTGGCGGAGTAACTCGCGCAGCTACTCAACACAACTCTTTATGTGTGGGAAGCCTCGACCGCATGACCACCGACACCCACGGATTGTTAGTTGCAGGTCTCGACCTTGCTGCCGACGCGTGGGCCGACGCTGCCGACGATTTCAATTGGTCACAAGGACTCGATTGGTACATCGTGCATCAGGTGAGCAAAGTGCACACCACAATGTTGTGCGATCGTCTTGGCATCAACTCAGCAAAAGTGCCGCTGACCTTTCCGCAATACGGAAATGTTGGCCCGGCAGCTATTCCTATTACCTTGGCAAAAGTACAAGACGATATTCAGCCTGGCCAGCGCGTGTTGTGTATGGGCATTGGCTCGGGTCTGAACACCAGCCTCACTGAAATTCTTTGGTAGCACCTTGGAGAAATGCATGCCACCATCTCGGCGTGAGCTTGAAGAGTTTGGCGTGCCACCCGAGTGGTCGAGTGTTGTAGAGGTTCCGAGTCACGACGGAGCAACGTATTCGTGGCATGTTTTGCAACGCCCTGGCACTAGCGAGAATACCCCAGTCGTTTTGTGTTTGCACGGCAACCCCACTTGGTCGTTCCTGTGGTCGCGTTTGTTTCATGAACTCAAGAGCGACGTTCGCCTCATTGCTCCCGATCATTTGGCCATGGGGTATTCGCAAAATTCGGGTCCTCGCACCTATGAAACACGAGTGAAAGACATTGAAGATCTTTTGCACGCACTCAATATTTCAGAACCTGTTTGGATAGTGGCCCAAGATTGGGGAGGTGCACTGGCCATGGGTTACGCAGTTGCGCACCCCAATAGCGTGGCCGGGTTGGTGCTGTCGAATACCGGAATTGCCATTCCCAAAGGGCGTCGTGCGCCGTTGCTCATTAAAATTTCTGCTGCAAGTGGCCTCCATCAATTCATTACGCAACGTACGCCACTTTTTGTTAAAGGAACTCCACTTCTTCCCGGACATTCGCTGGGCAAGGTGCAACGCAAAGCACTTGCTGCACCGTATAAAAATGCACATGCACGACAGGGTGTAGCTGGTTTCGTAGCGGAAGTTCCGTTCAATGAGCAGCACCACAATCACAGCGTTCTCGGCAGAATTACCGAGCAATTGCCGCAACTCAATATTCCCGTGCGTCTTATTTGGGGTTCCAAAGATCCTGTCTTTAATGATGATTTTGCCGATGATCTATTGCATAGATTCCGCAATGTTGCACTCCACCGCGTGGCCCAAGCCGGCCATTTAGCGGTATTGGAAACATCAATCGCATCATTTGTGGAAGATGCAATGCAAGACACCTCGGTGCAGAAGATACCCGCGCTCTCGCTGGGGGAACCAGAACCATTGTGGGGTCGGTTAGAACAAGCTAATCGCGCACATGAGCTTGCAGTGCACGACGCAACTGCCCAAGAGAGCGTCACGTTTGGCGAATTTTCTGCTCGGGTTGCAACATATGCCCAGGAATTGCATCGCCAGGGAGTGCAGCGCGGCCAACGCATAGCTGTGCTTGTTCCACCAAGCGTCGACCTCATTGCAGTGGTGTACGCGGCCTGGAGAATTGGTGCAATTACCGTCATTGCCGATCGTGGTTTGGGTCTGCGTGGGTTGGGAAATGCAGTTCGTTCAGCTCGTGTGCAACATGTGGTGGGACCGCAAAAAGCTTTACTAGCTGCACGTGCACTGAGGTGCGCTCCTCATTCAACGTTCATTGCACTCGGCGAATTGCAAGGTGCGAAAAAACTGGAATCTCTTGCTGAGTTGTATACACCCCAACCACAGCCACAAGATCTTGCAGCCGTATTGTTCACGTCGGGAGCAACTGGCCCCGCAAAAGGTGTGCGCTACACGCACCAACAACTCTGTGCTCAACGCGATGCATTGCAAAAGTTGTATGGCATTACAAACACCGACCGATTCGTCGCCGCATTTGCACCTTTTGCTTTGTATGGCCCTGCTCTTGGTATTTGTACCGGTCTTGCCAATATGGATGTCACGGCACCGCGCACACTTACTGCACAGGCATTGAACGAAGCCTGCGAAAGCATTCAGGCCACCATGGTGTTTGCTTCGCCAGCAGCGCTCGCCAATGTGCTGGCCACTGCACCTGCGGTCAACACAAATGCACTGAGCAAGGTTCGACTCGTGATGTCTGCCGGAGCGCCAGTGCCCATAGAAACACTGCGTGCAATGAAAGCTGTATGCCCGCAGGCAGAACTGCACACGCCATACGGCATGACCGAACTTCTTCCACTTGCCGATGTCTCATTGGCAGTACGTGAAGACATTGGTTCAGACCAACACGGAAGTGGCGGAGTCTGCGTGGGCATGGCAGTGAGCGGCTGCGATGTTGTTGTTGCAACGCCTGGCGCCGGCCAAGAAGTCGTGCCACTTCCTGCCGGTGTTACCGGTGAGATTCTGGCGTCGGCGCCGTGGATGTCAGATGGGTATGACCGTTTGTGGCACACACAATTAGCTGCTCGTCCGGCCCGCCTAGGTGCAGCGCGCACGTGGCACCGCACCGGAGACGTAGGGCATCTCGATACCGCCGGCAATATATGGGTA
>JAURNB010000034.1 GCA_030830415.1 Acidimicrobiales bacterium
GTCGTAGTTGTTGTTGTCGGCGCGATGGTTGTAGTGGTTGTTGTCGGCACGATGGTTGTTGTTGTTGTTGTTGTTGTTGGCGCGATGGTTGTGGTGGTGGTCGTAGGCGCGACGGTGGTAGTTGTTGTTGGCGCGATAGTTGTTGTGGTGGTCGTAGGCGCGACGGTGGTAGTTGTTGTTGGCGCGATAGTTGTTGTGGTGGGTGCAGGAGTGTTTGCTGCGTATGCGGCAGTGAGGGAATAGTCTTCAACCTCTCCCGAAGGAAGTGACCCTGTCGGATTATTCGCCGATCCGCTGTAACTCAGTCGTAAGCGTGCGTAAGTAATTCCGTTAGTTGCCACAGTTGCGGGAATTGTCCACGTCAAAGTAGCGGTCGTTGCGCCAGTGGTGGGTGATGCACATGCGCGTTCTGAGGGGTTATCAAACCTTCCATTTTTATTGAAATCAATCCATCCGCATAGCGTTGCATTCGCTTCAACACCTGAAAGCGAAATAGTGGAACTGTAAGTAGTGCCCGCAGCACCAAATGAAACATTTCCACTCAGACCTGTTGTGCCGTCATCGCCTGTAATTGTCGATCCGGCAGTAACTGCGTCTGCGTTGGTCGTAGGGTTCAAGAGAGTTGTTTGGTCTGCAGTCACAACTGTGCCTAAGCGGAGTGCTCCAATTGTGTGGCTAGCAGCGGCAGAGAGTTCATACGATGACGGAGCTAAGCCGTAGTCGTCGTCAAGGCTGATCACCATGGACCATCCATCTTCAACTTGGCTAGGGCCAGGGTATGGCTGGGCGTTGTTCACGCTTCCGAAATCGACATCAAAACTGACTGATGTAAATGTGCCATTGATACGAACAGAGCCACACATAGCTTTTGCGGTGGCCCCATATGAAGTAGAGCCCGTTGAAATATTGCTACAACTAAAGTCAGGGTTTTTTACTGTTGGTTGTATACGGGTACCGCCAATGATTGACATGTTTTCGCCCGCAAGGCTCGTGAGCGTGATGCCTGGAGTAGTGACATCAAGTTCCGACCAGGTCACGGTGCGGTATGTACCGCTGTTCATTTGTGCTCCGCCGCCGATACCGGCAAATGACCAAACTGGGTTTGTTACCTTCTGCGAAAATGAAAGCGTTACCGTTCCGCGGTTGATGCATAAAGTGCCATAGGTGCAGCCAGTGTCGTTAGTGATGAGTTGCACACCTGTCATTGCTGCAATGCCCGTGCGTGCGTACTGGGCATCAACCCCACCGCGAGTAGCCAGAGTTTGGTCGTTGGGGGAAATTGCTACCTGGCCCGTTGTTGCCACGCTCACAGTGATGCCATTTGGCAAGGTGCTCGAACGCTTCGCTCCGGTGTAATAGGTGGAACCGTCGATAGATATTGAGGAGCCATGGACTGTCCACGACCAGTTGCCGTCGGTGCCCTGATAGGCCTCACTAGGTTGCTGCAAGATGCCGATCAGACCGCAGACAACGAGAAGCGCAAGAACTTTGCGCATGCGGGCGGAATGTGGCCAACGAGAAAAACTATAATTCATGCAGATTAGTCTATGAAAAATAGGCTATGTCTTCAAAATCTATCCTTGGGGCTGGGTCGGGCTGGGCTGGCAACCTAAGTAGTAGGTCGCGAAGCAAGAAACGCTGCGAAACGTGCAGGGTCTTCGAGCGGGCCAAAGTGTGAAACTTCTGGCCATTCTTCGTAATGCCCGTTGGGAAGAAGCGATGCAATTTGTTCTGCAATATCTGACACTTGGTATTGCTGTGGAGTGCTGCCAAGCACCCAAGTGGGTGTTGCAATGTTTGCAAGCTGGTTCCACGTTTCGTGAATGCCACCGGTGTCGTAAGTGCGAGCTTCATGTTCGGGGTTGCACTTCAATGAAACGCTGCCGTCGGGTTGTGTGGCAAAGCCGTAGTCAACGTAGGCGTGGAGTGCATCGGGGTGGAATGCATTCATGGGTGGCTTTGAAGAAAAGTTGGTGAATGCTTCTTCGCGTGTAGGAAACGATGCACGGCGTTTGCGTGTTGCTGCGGCCAGTGGGTTAGGTGGCATGTCGGCGGGGCGAAAACCACTTTGCGGAAACACAATGGGTTCAAATGCGGTGATGCCGGCAAAGAGTTCCGGGTTTTTCACAGCAGCCATAAGCAGTGTTGCGCCACCCATGGAATGACCAGCAGCCCATAGTGGAGCGCTGTTCACTTGTGAGTTGAGGTATTGCACTACCGCTGTTGCGTCTTCACCATAAGCGGGCCAGCGCACTTGCCAGTCGTGAGGAACAGTGGAGTCGCCATAACCGCGGTAGTCGAGTGCCCAACAGTCGAATGTTCCTGCAAGGTGTTGTGCAATGGGTAGCCAGCAATGGCCATGAAAACCCGTTGCATGCGAGAGCAACATGATGGGAAGAGTTCCTGCAGGAGTGTCGCTGAGGTGATGCAGCGCGAGTTGTACGCCATCGGTTGATGGCACGGTCACAGTGGTAGGCATTATTTCTTCTCTTGCGTTGGTTTTGGTTCGCGTGGCAAACCAAGAAGTCGTTCACCAATGATGTTGCGTTGCACTTGGCTAGTGCCTCCTGCAATGCGGCCACCAGGAGCCGAGAGCATGCCGAGTGCGTCGCTGCCTTCGAGCATTGCGGCTGCGCCAGAAAGATCGCCGCGCAACATAGCGGTGTCGAACATCATTTCGGTAATGCCAAGCTTCATGAGTGACGCTGCAGTGGAAGCTTCTGGGCCTTGACGCTTGCCCATTGCTTTGAACGCGTGACCACGCGACAAGAGTTGTGCAAGGCGGTCGCGTTCAATGGGGTTGAGTTCACGGTTGTTGCCAAGAGCTGCCATCGATTCCAAGCGACGCTCTAAACCAATGACGCTGGCGCCAATGTGGCCACGTTCGCTGGTGAGCACTGCCATGCCTACACCCCAGCCGCCATGTAGTGGGCCAAGAAGGGAAGTGGCAGGAAGGTGCACGTCGGTGAAGAACACTTCATCGAATTCCGATTCACCAGTCATTTGTTTGAGTGGGCGCACTTCAATGCCAGGAGTATCCATGGGGCACAAGAAAAAGGAAATGCCTTCGTGCTTTGGTGCATCGAAGTTGGTGCGCGCCATGAGAATGCCCCAGTTGCTGTAGCGGCCACCGCTGCACCACACTTTTTGACCATTAATCACAAAGGTGTCGCCATCGAGTTCGGCTTTGGTTGACAATCCACCTAAGTCGCTGCCCGCACCAGGCTCGCTAAAGAGTTGGCACCATACGTGTTCGGCAGCGAGGCTTTGAAGCAAGTGTTGCGACTGCTGTTCAGGCGTTCCGAATTTCATGATGGAACCACCAGCAAGAACAAGGCCCACCATGTTCAACACAGGTGGAACACCGTGCAATGCGCACAGTTCTATCCATGTAGCTGTGTGTGTAGAAGTGAGGCCTTGTCCGCCGTGTTCAACGGGCCAGTGAATGCCTGTGAAACCTGCGGCGTGTAAACGAATTTGCCACGCCTTACCAGCATCGATGAGATGCGGTGGGCAAATAGCGCCATAGTCACGAGGAGCGTGAGAAGCGTTGTCGCGCAGCCAAACTTCGGCTCGTGAACGAAACGCTTCCACGCTCTCAGACATGATTACTTCAGTTTCTCGAAGAAGACGCCTGTTTCATCGGCCAAGTTGCCTGGCACGAAGTAGCCGTCTTGGCTCATGATGGCGTCCCAGTTGTCGCGCAGGTCTTCAAGTGTGTGACCAGGCTTGGTGTAGCCCTGTGTTTCACCAATGAAGACATTGGCAACACGACCGCCACCAACACTGAAGATGTTGCCGCTCACTGGGCAATCTTCGTGCGCCAACATGGCAACAATAGGAGTGACTTCTTCTGGCCCCAGCTTGTCGGCAAGGTTGCCCATGAGTGTTTCGGTCATGCGGGTGAGTGCGAGTGGTGCAATGGCATTCGCCTTGATATTGAACTTTGCACCTTCAACTGCAAGCACACGTGTGAAACCTACGAGGCCCATTTTTGCAGCGCCGTAGTTGGTTTGGCCGAAGTTGCCGAAAATTCCTGCAGCAGAAGAAGTAGAGATGATGCGGCCGTAACCCTGTTCGCGCATGATGAGGTACGCAGGCTGTGTGACGTGGAATGCACCTTTGAGGTGAACGTCGAACACGGGGTTCATGAGGTCGGGGGACATGTTGTGGAATGACTTGTCGCGCAAGATGCCAGCGTTGTTAATAACGATGTCAACTTTGCCGTATGCATCAACTGCGGTTTTCACAATTGCTGCTCCACCTTCTGGTGTAGCAACAGAGTTGTGGTCGGCAACGGCTTCGCCGCCAGCTGCCTTAATTTCATCAACAACTTTTTGTGCAGCAGAGGCATCGGTGCCGCTGCCGTCGATGCTGCCACCGAGGTCGTTTACAACAACGAGTGCACCGCGCTTGGCGAGCAAGAGAGCGTGTTGACGACCAAGACCGCCACCTGCTCCGGTGATGATTGCTACTTTGCCGTCGTATCCGAGTTCTGCCATGGGGAAACCTTTCTGGGGGCACTCACGTGAGTGCAGTCATTGTGTAGACGCGAGTTCAGATCTTACTTGTGGGCATTGGTGTTGCCCAATAGAAGGGGTTATGCCTGAAGCGAGTCGATCGCTTCTTGCTTTAAGCGCTTGTAGTCGAGCTTGCCGTTGGGGGCGCGACCAATGGTGGCCACCGTAATGACCGATTTTGGCGATTTATAAGGGGCCAAGGTGGAGCGCACATGGGCAATGAGGGTTTGGGCGTCGATGCTTTGCCCCGGGCGGGCCTCCACCAAAGCGGTAATGGCTTCGCCAAAGCGCTCGTCGGGCAGGCCCACCACAGCGGCGTCGAGCACCGATGGGTGGGTCTTCAATACTTCTTCCACCTCTTCGGGGTAGACCTTTTCGCCGCCGGTGTTAATGCATTGGCTGCCACGGCCCAACAGGCGCACGGTGCCATCGGCATCTACTTCTGCGAAGTCGCCAGGAATGGAATAACGGATGTTGTCGATGGTGATGAAAGTGGTTGCCGACTTTGCTTCGTCTTTGTAATAACCCATTGGAGTGCGACCACGAAGTGCCACACGACCACGCTCGCCACTACCAGGAACAACATCGCGACCATCTTCATGCACTACGCGTGTGTTGGGGCCAAGTTTAAATGTTGCGGTACTCGATGCGCTGTCGGCGGTGGTGGTGGCCGCTGCCATACCAATTGCTTCTGATGAACCAAGGCTGTCGATGAGAATGAGTTTTTCGTTGTGACGTAACAAACCGGCTTTTGTTTCGGCCGACCACATGACACCACTCGACACAATCATTTTCAACGATGAGATGTCGTACTTGCCAGGGTTTTCATCGAGCGCGCGCAAGATGGGTTTGGCAAATGCATCGCCCACAATCGACACGCTGTTCACGCGTGCTGAAGCAACAACAGCGAGAAGTTCTTGAGCGTCGAATGTGCGGCTGGTCATGGTGGCAATAGAGCCACCTAAACACAAGTTCCACATTGCATTAAATGCGCCAGTGCCGTGCATGAGCGGAGCTGCTGGCATGTTGACCGCACCAGGCTTGCTCACACGTGCAGCAAGAGCGTCGTAATCTTTGAGCGCAGGAAGTGGGCGCTTCGATGGTGCATCGAGGCTGGCAATGATGTCGTCTTGACGCCACATCACACCTTTGGGCATTCCTGTGGTGCCGCCGGTGTAAAGAAAGTACATGTCGTCGCCGCTGCGTGGCCACGGTGCAATAGCTAGTGCTTGGTTGCTCGTTGCTGCAGTGGTGTAGGGAAC
>JAURNB010000035.1 GCA_030830415.1 Acidimicrobiales bacterium
TCGTGTAGCAAACACTTCGCGTGCATCACAAACGGTGACGTGGTAGCCAAGAATTTTTGCAACACGGGCAAGTGCCGCAGTGAAATCGACCGCACCAAAAATCCACATATGTGGTGGCGGTGCAAAACTTTCCACAAAAATTTTTACCATCGGCGTATCGTCGAGGTCTTCAGGAGTGGTTTGGCCATCGGCGCCGTAATGCCGCACGCCCGTTGTGCCAGCCTCAAGTTCGCCTAACGTATCGCGACCAACAATGCGATCGAGTTCAATATTTCCAAGCGAACCAATTGGGGTGAGTTGCGGAGAAACGATGAGCCATGCTCCAACGTGTGGACCTTCAATAACTGTTGCAAGGCCAACAGGAGTTTGCTGAGCTGTTCGCTCTGCGAGAACCTGCACAGAAGAATCGGCGAGATATGCATCGAGTGGCTGTATGAAGAGATGAATGATGCCGCCACATGTGAGACCAACAGCAAATGCTTCATCGTCGGAATAGCCAAAGGTGATGATTCCTGGAGCTTTTTCGCCAGCCAAAATGGCAAGGGCTTCACTCACGACCGCACCTTCAACACAACCACCACTGACTGAACCCACCACTTCACCGTTCTCGGCGACAGCCATCGCAGCCCCTGGTTCACGCGGGCCAGAACCTTCAACATCGATGACTCGTGCGACGGCAACACGTAAGCCACGCCGTTGCCATTGTGCGAAGTCGTTGAAAAGTTCACGCATAGTAAAAGTGTACGGACTCAGGGAATGGTCCGGATTGTGCTACTCCAAGTTTGCGATGATTCTGCACAACTCATTTAAGGCGTCAACAGAGTGGCCTTCTACAAAGTCGTCGGTGTGGGCAAGTGCAGCAGCCATGCCCTTTGCTAAGGGCGCATAGCCAGGGGTCACCTTTAGTGGATTCACCCAAATAATGCGGTGTGCAACTCGGTGCAGGCGTTCCATTTGTTCCGAGAGCACTTCGGGGTCGCCGCGGTCCCAGCCGTCAGAGAGCACCACCACAATGGAACCCCGAGCGATTCCGCGAACACCCCAAGAATCGTTGAAAGTGCGCAAGCATTCACCCAGGCGCGTACCGCCACTCCAGTCGGCTACTTGCTCACTTGCGCGGGTGAGGGCCTGGTCGGGGTCGCGTGCCGACAGTTCTTTGGTGAGGCGCGTGAGGCGAGTACCGAATGTGAAAGCTTCAACGCGGCGACGGCCCACAACTGCTGCATGCACGAAGCGCAGAAAAGCTCGCGAATACGGCTCCATCGATCCTGAAATATCGAGGAGAAGAACGAGGCGACGCATTTTTTCGTCGGGTTCTCGCCAGTATCGGCGAATTGGTTCACCGCCGGTACGTAATGAAGCGCGTACGGTACGGCGCAGGTCGGGGGCATAGTGATGATGTTTTGCGCGCCGTGTACGAAGCGACCTTCGCGTGGGGCCAGCGAGGCGTAATTGGTGCATGAGATCTTGAGCAAGGCGCAGTTCGTCGGGTGAGTATTCAGCAAAATCTTTTGTGCGTAGTGATTCAACAGCAGAAAAGCGCAGGGTCAAGGTGAGATCTGCATCACTCGGTTCGGCGTCTCCGCTGCTGTCGCCATCGTCGTCGTCAACGGCTAACTCAATACGGAGAGTTTCTGCTTCTTCTTCAATGTTTTCTGAATGACGATGTTCCCAAAAGACGCGAAATGCACGATCAAAAACTTCACGATCTTCGGGTCGGCGAATGAGAGTGGAATGCGCAGCCCAGTACACATTGGATTGTTCCTCAATGCCTACTTTGTGGAGTGCTTTCACGAAAGTGAGCACACTGTCGACTGGCGCAACGATTCCGACTCCGCGTAATACACGGGCAAATGCAACGGCCATTTCCTCTGCGCTCGATGCGGTGTGGGAAAGTGTGGTCATTTCTAACCGTGAAATGCGCCGCGCTCAAGGGCTTGCTTCACAAGAGCATTCACTCCGGTTTCGCGAACCCTTGCATGATCTTCGCGGTACTTCAAAACTGCACCAAGTGTTGAATCGACAAATGCTTCATTGAGTTCTTGTGCACCCAGTTTGCCGAGTGCTGTTGCCCAGTCGATTGTTTCTGCAATGCCCGGTGGCTTATACAGCTGCATTTCACGCAGTGCTTCAACGGCCCCAGCTACTTGGCGAGCAAGCACTGTAGAAATATCGGGCACGCGGAGTTTGACAATGGCTACTTCGCGATCGAAACCTGGGTGGTCGACCCAGTGGTACAGGCAGCGGCGCTTCAGTGCATCGTGAACATCGCGGGTGCGGTTTGACGTGAGAATGACAACAGGTGGCGTTGTTGCACGGTAAGTGCCAAGTTCAGGGATCGTGATTTGAAAATCGGAGAGAACCTCAAGGAGGTATGCCTCAAACTCGTCGTCGGCACGGTCGATTTCATCGATGAGTAATACAGGGGTGGGGCCATTGGTGGGTTCAATTGCCCTGAGCAGTGCGCGCTTGAGCAAAAACTTTTCGTTGTACAGCTCTTCTTCTAAACGAGCCGTACCGCTGCCGGCTGCTTCGCCCGATGCTTCTGCAGCGCGCAGGTGGAGGAGTTGGCGCGAATAGTCCCAGTCGTAAACGGCCTGGCTGATGTCGATACCTTCGTAACACTGCAAGCGAATAAGTTCGGCGTTACGAGCTTCGGCAATGACTTTTGCAAGTTCTGTTTTACCAACGCCTGCTTCACCTTCAAGGAGAAGTGGACGATTCAAAGAGAGCGCAAGAAAAACCGCAGTCGCAATACCGTCGTCAACGAGGTAGTCGTGAGCAGTTAGTGCGTTGCGCACTTCATCGGGTGTCCGTGGGACGTCGGAAAGATACGCCATTAACTCCAAATCCTAAGGGTTCTCGGCGCCGTATGACCCGTTTTGTGCAACAATCCGCGCCGAAAATTATGTGTCGAAGCCCAAACCGAGACGGTCGAGCGATTTCAACCACACATTTCTCTTGCCCGTTTTGTCTTCTCGATCAAGTGACCATCGCGTGGCTTGGATACCTGCGAAACGGAATGGCTCGGGAGGAAAAGGGAGCGGTTTATCTTGAACAAACTTTGTGGAGGTTGCTTTGCTGCGACGGCCATCAAGGAGATCGAGCATCACTTCAGCTCCGAATCGTGTGGACGCTGTACCAAGACCGGTGTAACCGAGCGCATAGGCAACACGACCACCCATTGCGCGACCCCAAAAAACACTAA
>JAURNB010000005.1 GCA_030830415.1 Acidimicrobiales bacterium
CTCAAGAGCACGTGCCACCGCTTCTTTTTTGTCGACCGCCCAAGCTGCTTCACCGCTGCCCACAGCTGGCATGAAGAGCACAGGTACTGAAATGTTGGGGAAGCGTTCTTCGGGATTGTGTTCCCACAAACCGCGCAGCACTTTGAGATGTCGTTCTAATGAGAGCCACGGGCGAATGGTGCCATCGGCGAGCACTTCCATATTTGCCATTGCGCCGCGAATGCCTGCTTCTGGCCAATCGGAGTGGTGCGCACGAATGGCGCCTTCGAGTCGCGTTGCTGGTGTGCCAAGCAAGTTGGGCGGGCGCAGTTGTTGTTCACACGTTTCCCATTCGGGAAAATGTTTTTGTAATTGAATGGTTCCGCCATCGACCGCGCACACACCGCGCACAAGGTGTGGTGCACGTGCAGCAAGTTCAATCACAACGTTGGCGCCCCACGACTGACCAGCAACAACGGGGCGATGTAGCTCCAGTTGTGTAATGAAGAGTTCAAGGTCATGGGCAACAGTGCTCATGTCGAAACCATCGTCGGGTTTGGAACTTTGCCCGTGCCCACGCTGGTCGATGGCCACCACATAGTGGCCAAGGTCGACGAGGTGCTCGGCAACGCCGTCCCACAGCCGAGCATTGGAGGCAAGACCGTGCACTAAGAGCATGGGGGCCTCGGGAAGAGTGGGTTCGCCCCACGCGATGCAATGGAGATGCAGGCCGGAGCGGATTTCGTGCATCTGGTGTTGTGTCATTGTGGCTAGTTTCTCATGCTTTGGGCGAAGTCGCGTAATGCTGGCATGTCACGATAGACAGATGAGCAATATGTCGAGCGCCATTTGCCTTCCTCCCTCGTCTGTAAAGGTCGATGCGCTACGAACTTCCATCGAATCGATGGGAAATGTGGTGGTGGCCTTTAGTGGTGGAGCCGACTCAGCATTTCTTGGCGCCTTTGCCACCTTGGTTTTAGGAGCAAACAATGTGTTGTGTGCCACGGCAGTATCGGCATCTTTGGCGGCAAGTGAAGCCGACGATTGTCGTGCACTTGCCACAGAGTGGGGCCTGAACTGGCAAACATTTCTCACCAATGAAACAAGTCGACCTGAATACATTGCAAATAGTGGCGACCGTTGCTTTCACTGCAAAGACGAACTCATGGATGTGTTGGTGCCCATCGCTCGCGAGCGCAGCGCACACATCGCACTCGGCGTGAATGTTGATGACCTCGGTGATCATCGCCCGGGGCAACAAGCAGCAGAACTGAAAGGCGCAGTGTTCCCCCTCGTGGTGGCGAACTTGTCGAAAGCAGAAATTCGTGACCTATCGCAAGCAATGGGGCTGCGCACCTGGAACAAGCCAGCCGCCGCGTGTTTAGCAAGTCGTGTTCCGTACGGAACTGCGGTCACCGTGGGGCTGCTCAGCACCATCGATCGCGCTGAAGCAGCAATGCGACAATTGGGTTTCGTAGGAAATATGCGGGTGCGTCATGAAGGAAAAACGGCCCGTATTGAGCTCGATGCCAGCGACATTGCCCGTGCGGCGGAGTTACACAACAGCATTGTGGGTGCTCTTGAGCCGTTGGGGTATCAGTACGTCACCCTCGACCTTGCCGGTTTTCGCTCGGGCAACTTGAATTGGGCATTAGGGGCCGATAAATCGTAAGGTGTACTCAGTAGTAACTCATGGGGGTAGGAATGAAACTGTCAATGATGGTCAACTATGCAGGTGGCTTTAAAGAAGCTGCTGCACGTGTTGTAGAACTAGAAAAAGCTGGTCTCGATCAGGTGTGGATTGCCGAGGCATACAGTTTCGATGCCATTTCGCAAGTGGGTTACCTTGCTGCAATCACCAATCGCGTGGAGATTGGAACAGGCATTGTGAACGTGTACTCGCGTTCTGCAGCGCTCATGGCAATGACCGGCGCTGGTTGCGACTATGTCAGCGACGGACGCTTTATTCTTGGTTTGGGTGCATCGGGCCCACAAGTAGTGGAAGGTTTCCATGGCGTTCCTTATGAGAAGCCAATGCAGCGCATTAAGGAATACATCGAAGTGTGCCGCGAAGTGTGGAAGCGTGAAAAGGCTCTCAACTATCAGGGTCAAACCGTGACAGCACCTTTGCCAGCAGGCGAAGGTACCGGACTCGGCAAACCACTCAAGCTCATCAACCACCCATTGCGCTCAGACATTCCTATTTGGTGGGCAAGTTTGAAGGGTCTCAGCGTCGAGGCAACTGCAGAGTTGGCCGACGGTTGGTTGCCCATCATGTTCGTGCCAGAAAAGTTCGACAAAGTATGGGGCAAGCAGTTGAAGGCCGGTACTGCAAAGCGCAGTAAAGACCTGAAGCCACTCGACATCAGCGCAGGCGGCATTCTTGCCATTGGCGAAGACAACGTGGGCGACACCAAAGCCAAAATTCTCAACATGGTGCGCCCGAACAGTGCTCTGTACATCGGTGGCATGGGTGCTCGTGGCAAGAACTTCTACAACGACATTTGCTCGGCCTACGGATACGAAGCAGAAGCAAAATTGGTACAAGACCTGTACCTCGACGGCAAAAAAGAAGAAGCCGCTGCAGCAGTTCCCACCGAAATGCTCGAGCTCACCAACTTGGTGGGACCAAAGAGCTTCATCGCCGAGCGTGTGGCTGCATTCAAAGAAGCTGGTGTCACCGTTTTGTCGGTCAACCCTGTTGGCCCCGATGCCGCAAAGCAAATCGAGATACTGCGCGACATCGTTGACAGCATCTAGTCATGTCTAGCCTTCCCCTCTCGGGTACATGTGCTCCAGGTTGGGAACAAGTGCGCGATGCAGTGCACTCCAACTTTGCTGATGGTGAAGAAGTGGGTTGCGGTGTTGCCGTGTACCACAAAGGTGAATTGGTTGTCGACCTTCTTGCCGGCTGGACTGATCGCACAAAAACAAAAGAATATGCAGCCGACTCTTTGCAATTGGTCTTTAGCACCACAAAGGGAGTCACAGCTACTGCGGTAGCAATGTGTGTTGAGCGCGGTCTTCTCAGTTATGAATTGCCTGTAGCTCACTATTGGCCAGAATTTGCGCAGCATGGCAAAGGCAACATCACTGTTGCGCAGTTGTTGTCGCATCAAGCAGGTTTGTACACCGTTGAGCGCCACATGGAACTGGAAGAAATTCTGCACTGGAACACCATTACTGCAGAGCTTGCGGGTATGGCCCCGTTGTGGGAACCAGGTACAGCACACGGGTATCACGCACTCACTTTCGGTTGGCTTGCAGGCGAACTTATTCGTCGTGTTGATGGCCGTGGGGTAGGGCAATTCATTCAAGAAGAAATTGCATCGCCGCTTGGCGTGGAAATTTATGTGGGGCTTCCCGAAGCGCTTGAACACCGGGTCATTCCACTTTTAATGGGTCAAGGTCGGGAGAAGTCGACAGAGCCTGAATCTGAAGAAGCAAAGAAGACACGTGAATTGCTCGAGCAGTTCATCGGCCCCAACACTCCAGGCGGCAAAGCGTTGTCGTTGTCGGGTTCGTGGACGGGTGAAGGTCTCATGAACCGCAGTGACGTATTGCGTGCAGAAATACCTGCTGCAAACGGTGTCACCAATGCAAGGTCGCTGGCCGCAATGTATGCAGCCTTGCAGCACCCGGTGAATGGGGTGCAGTTGTTGTCGTCCTCTATGCGCGACGCATCATTTACAATTCAAACTCCGAAGAATGAACCCGATACATGTTTGATTGGTCCGACGTCATTTGCAATGGGCTACATGGCTGCTTCGGAATTCACGCCATATGCCGGCGAGGGAAGTTGTGGACACCCAGGCTTCGGCGGCTCAGTTGCTTTCTTGCAACCACAGCGTGAACTTGCTTTTGGTTATGTGATGAACAAACTTGCCAATAATATTGTTGGCGATACGCGTGCAAAAGCGCTCATGGAGGCTGCTGCTCGGTGCGCAGACGCTCTCTCATAGGTTTTGTCAGAATCAGATAACTGATACTTGCAAACGCGGCAGTTATTGCGAAAACGGCAATGGTTACCCGAACACCAACGGCATCGGCTAGAAGACCCGATGCGGCGCTCGACAAACTGAGCATCAGGGTAACAATGGCAAAGTCGCCAGCAAGTACGCGCCCACGTACGGCATCGGGCGATCGCATCTGTAAGCCGTATGAAGAGAGCGTCCACTGTGCTCCGCCACCAAAGTGAGCAAGTGCTACGCAGATGGCCGCAATGGCGATATTGGGGCTTGCTGCAGCGCCCAAATAAAACACAGAGAATAAGAGCCCAGCAATGCCACACGTAAAGAGAAGTTTTTGCAGGTTGCCCTTTACGAACCGCGCGCCAATAATGGGGCCAAGCCCTGAGCCAATGCCACGAACGCCAATGAGCATGCCACGGCCTGCATCGCCCGATTTGAAAACGTCAGAGGCAAGAACCGCAAGCTGACTCACAATGCCGGCACCCACAGCAAATGTCGTTTTTGAAGCCACAAGAGCCAAAATCACTTTGTCTTGCCTGGCTAAATGTAGAGCTTCTTTCATATCGTCAAATGGACGCATGCGAGGTCGCTTCACATCACCTGGCTGATGCGTGCGGTGTTCTTGCATCTTTGTCTGAATGGCTGCAAAGAGTGCTGCGGCAACGAGAAAAGAAACTCCGTTCACAACGAATGCGGCAGTGCGGCCAAATGCTTGCGAAAACAATCCACCGATACCGGCGCCCACAGCAAGCATGATGCCCCAAGTGGCACCAAGAAGCGAGTTCGCCTTGGTGAGCTCTTCAGGGTTGCGAGCGAGGTTGGGAAGTGCGGCTCCGCTGGCAGGTCCAATAAAAGCAGCCAGAGCAGAGACGGACGACTGAAAAAGAAACACCATCCAGATACGCGAATCTCCAGCGGTGAGAAGCCCGAACGCGGCAATGGCTTGGCAACAAGAAACAACAACAAGAACTTTTTTGCGGTCGTATCGATCGGCAGTTGGGCCTGCAATGGGTGAAGCTAAGAACGAGGGGAGTGAGAATGTCACCATCACAAGCGACACAAGAAATTTAGAGCCCGTTGCATCTTCAACGAGGCCAGCGAGTGCTACAAAAGAGAACCAGTCACCCAGGTATGAAATGACCTGTGCAATGAAGAGCAGGCGTATATCGCGGTTCTCGCGCAGCAGTTTCCACATGGGGTGAAGTGCTTAAGCGAAGTACTTCTGCGTGGAGCGTAAGAACTTTTCTGCTTCGGCAACAATGTCGCGCACAATCTGGCCTGCAGGGATGAGCGAGTTGATAGCGCCAACACCTTGACCACATGGCATGAACTCACGATTCACATCAACAACAGTGTCGCTTGGGTAACCGAGGTGGTTTGCACCTTCGCCCATGGAGTAGATGGCTTGTTGTGGGAAGGGCTTCAGCTCTTCAGGATGTTGTTCATAGTGATTTGTCCAGTCATTGCGCACCACGCGGCATGTTTTGCCCGTGAAGCCACGCGAAATAACGGTTCCGTCTTCGTGAATGGCAAGAAGAGTTTCTTTGTAACCCTGAACTGCACGAGCTTCAGGAGTTGCAATAAAGCGCGTGCCAATCCATACGCCATCGGCGCCGAGTGCAAGTGATGCAGCAAGACCACGGCCATCGAA
>JAURNB010000036.1 GCA_030830415.1 Acidimicrobiales bacterium
TGCTCGTTGGCAGATATTTTTTTGCCCCGTTTAACGAATCTGAGCAATTCGGGTCGCACGCTCGCCCAGCGAAACTGATGTCGAAACCTGTCAGCCCCATTGGTGAGTATGTATTACGTAGTGTGCTCTTTTCTGATGCACGTGATCAGTGTAGGCCAAGTAATTGCAGTTCTGTACGGAGAGTTTGACGTTGTCGAGATGCGGGCCATTTCTGTGGGTCAAAAATTGCCTCGCTGGCAATTCCGGGAATGAGGGCCGCGAGCCGGTCGGCGGCCTGACTGGTGTTCACCGATTTCGGTAACTTCTTATTTTGTTGCAGAAGTTGCAAGCATTTTTCAATGCGTTCCACTGCTTTTCGAGCACGCATGCGTTGATCGCTCGCGAACGGGGGAGACGTGAGCGCCTCGCTCCAAAAGGCAAACCAGATCCGCCATTCTTCTGTGCGTTCATTATCGAGGGGAAGTACAGCTTCAATGAGGCCAGTGATATTGGTGGGGTCTTTTTCGAGTACCTCTTGAATTCGTACCGCTGTGCGTGAGGCGGCAAAGGCATATGTTTCATAAAAGAGTTCGGCCATGTCGGTGAAGTAGTGAGATACCACCGTGGTGGAACAACCTGCGGCTTGGGCCACATTGCGTACGGTGAGGCCGGCACGACCTTCTTTGACAACTACTTGCGCCGCAATGGCAGCTACTTCGCGGCGGCGAACTTCGTGATTGACGACTCTTGGCATGAACTATTATCATAGTTATATACAACAGCCGTTGTAAATAGATAATGAATGTGTGTGGGGATATGGCTGAAGAATTTGACGTAGTTGTTTTAGGTACCGGGGCAGCTGGTTTGACTGCAGCGATTGTTGCGTATGACTTTGGAGCAACTGTTGCGATCTTTGAAAAGGCCGACAAAGTAGGTGGCACAACTGCGTGGTCTGGTGGGCAAGTGTGGATACCTAACAACCCACATATGGGTTCAGTTGGCGTCACCGACAGTCGTGAAAAAGCAAAGAAGTACATCATGTCGTTGTCGCGAGACATGTTGGAAGAGTCATTGGTCGATGCGTATATCGATGCCGGCCCCGAGATGGTCGATTTCATGGATGCGAAAGCATCGATGGAGTTTTATGCGGTGGCAGAAATGCCCGACTACCACCCAGAGTTTCCTGGCGGGAGCCCCGAAGGTGGGCGCACGTTGGAATGCCCCATCTTTCCTTTTGAAGAACTCGATGAGTGGGCCGACATGGTGACACCGTCGCCATATTTTGCCGACCCACACATAACGATGAGTGAAACGCCTTTGGGTAAAGCGGTACCAACACCACCTTCACCAGAAGAACATGCACGGCGAGTGCAACACAATGAACGTGGTTGTGGCCAGGCCTTGGCTGGTCGCTTGTTGAAAGCTTGTTTAGTGCGCGGCATTTTTCCGCGCACCATGAGTGCTGGCAAGAGCCTCATTATGGAAAACGGTGCTGTGGTGGGCGTGCACATGGAAACACCCGATGGTCCACGTGAAGTGCGAGCGAAAAAGGGCGTCATTTTGGCATCGGGTGGTTTTGAATGGGACCCCGATTTGGTGCGTGCATTTACACGTGGGCCAATGACGCATCCGGTGTCGATGGAGACTTCTACAGGCGATGGATTGCGCATGGCAATGAAAGCCGGTGCGATGTTAAGCAACATGCGTGAAGCATGGTGGATTCCCACAGGAGTGGTGCCACTTTCTGCGAACCCGAAAGGGAAGGTGCTGGTGAATGGTCAACGTACGCTGCCGCACTCCATCATGATCAATAAGCACGGTCGCAGGTTTACTAATGAGGCTGCAAACTACAACGCATTCGGTGCGGCATTTCATGTTGAAGATGTGTCGCGCTTCGAATATGCAAACCTGCCGTGCTGGTTGATTTTTGATCAGAACTATGTCGATACCTACGGGTTTCGCGTGAGCGCTGGCGGTCATGGTTCGGTGGTTCCTGAATGGATTCCGCGTGGTAATACGCCACAAGAACTTGCTGAACAACTCGGTGCCGATGGTGAAGAACTAGTGCGCACCATTGAGCGTTGGAACACGCATGTGCAGGAAGGCCACGACCCCGACTTTGGTCGTGGCAATAGCGCATTTGATTGTTGGTGGGGAGACCCGCACCGGAAGGGTCGTCGCGATGCAACGCTCGGTGAATTAAATCGTGGGCCGTACTACGCCTTTGAAATTAAGAGTGGTTGCTTGGGCACTAAAGGCGGGCCACGAGTGAATGCCAATGCATGCGTTCTTAATGTTGATGGCGATGTGATTCCTGGTCTCTATGCTGCCGGCAACGTGATGGGTTCGCCATTTGGTATGACCTATGGCGGGCCAGGCGGAACACTTGGCCCAGCGATGGTCTTTGGTTATTTGGCTGCGAAGCACGCATCTGGCCGCTAAGACACAGAGGCGTTAGTAGCCCTTATTTTTCCTGCCGAGTTCGCGTTGAATTTCGCGCTTCACATCACGTTCTGCAATGGCCTGACGCTTGTCGGCGTGTTTGCGTCCTTGGGCAAGTGCAAGTTCCACTTTCACACGGCCGTCGCGCAAGATGAAACTTAAGGGCACCAATGTGTGGCGATCTTTCATGATGCTTTCGCGGAAGCGACGAATTTCGGTTGCGTGCAGTAAAAGTTTGCGTGGGCGGTCGGGGTCGTGTGCACCTACGCCAACAGCAAAACGGTAAGGAGCAATGTGTACGCCTTCAAGCCACACCTCGTGGTTAATGACGCGGGCATAAGCATCGGCAAGTTGCACTTGGCCTGTGCGCAAGCTCTTTACTTCGCTGCCCACCAGCACAATGCCAGCTTCCACCACATCGATAATGGTGAAGTCGTGGCGAGCCTTGCGGTTGCTCGCAAGGATGGTTTGCCCTGCCTGTTTCATAGAAGTGCGTTCAGGCTACCGAGAGACCAAGCTCAGTAATTTCCGCTGCTGCTTGTGTGCAGGCATCGATGAGTTCATGCATGCGCTGTGGGGTGAGGCGAGTGCTGGGGCCTTGAATGCCTAATGCATATTGAATGTGCTGTGATGTCTTGCCATAGGGCAGTACAGGAACGGCAACTCCGTTTGCTCCGTCGTAGCGTTCGCCAATATTGAGTGCATATTTCAGAGCAGAAACTTCGTGAAGGTGCGCGGTGAGTTCAACTGGTGAA
The DNA here is from genome assembly GCA_030830415.1 of Acidimicrobiales bacterium. GTDB lineage: Bacteria > Actinomycetota > Acidimicrobiia > Acidimicrobiales > Ilumatobacteraceae > F1-20-MAGs119. The sequence goes on from JAURNB010000036.1 coordinate 3,177, forward strand.
GCAATTGTGCTGTCGGTGAACTTCTCTAGTTTCCCCAACTGTTGAACTGCTGTGTCTATTCCTTGTGCGCTAAATGCAAGCAGAATCTTTCCCATAGCAGAGGCATGAAGAGATAACTCGCGGCCTGATAAATGATCAACGCGTAAAGCTTGTGCAGAATGTTTTTGTGCAACAACGTGTGCAGTGTCGTTGTGCAGCACAGCAAGGCTGGTTGATTCGCCAGTGAGTGAACACAGCCGCTGCAAGATGGGTTGCACACTTTCTAAGCCAATAGAAGAGAGGTACTTGCGCCCGAGTACTCCAGCGAGGGGGCCGAGTTGGTAACGCTCGGTGATGGGGTCTTGTGTTACCAGATGCGTATCGACCAAGGTGCGAATAATGCGGTGAGTGGTGCTGGGGCTTAGGTGCACTTCTTGCGCAATCGACTTCAATGCAAGACCAGGGTGGGCAGCGTCGGCGTCGGCTGGTGTGTCGGCCAAGACCCGCAAGATGGAAACAGCTCGCTCAATGGAGTGCACCCCTGAGGTGGGCTGAGCGGCTGACGTCATACGACATATTGCCAAGGTTCAACATATTTTCCGCTGATGTTGCAATTCCCGATAAATATGACTAGGTTTGTCAACAATTAGAAACGGAATATAATTCCGTATAGTGGAACTAGGAGAAAGTCATGGTTACACATTCGTTGAAGAAGAGCACAGCTCGTGTGCTTGCCCTAGCTGTGGTCGCAAGTACTGCGTTAATTGCGGTTGCTGGGTCTGCACAAGCATCAACAACGCCCGTCGCAAAAGCAAAGAAAATTCGTATTGGCTACTTCGCCAACGTCACACATGCCACAGCATTGGTGGGCGTACAAGAGAATTTCTTCGAGAAGTCCTTTGCCAAAGATAAAACGAAAGTGGAATTCGTTGTGTTCAACGCGGGTCCGGCCGTCGTTGAGGCCATGAAGGGTGGAGCAATCGACGCGAGCTACATCGGGCCCA
>JAURNB010000001.1 GCA_030830415.1 Acidimicrobiales bacterium
AAATGAAGTGTGGGTGGAAATACCGAACGTGTTCAACAAGCCCCTGCGCCTGTCTGTTGCCGAGGCTTTTGCATTGCGTGCCGTTGCCGATACCGCCCTTGCCTTGCCTGGTGGAGCCAACTCTGCTGCCTTGGGTTCTGCCATTCGCAAACTCAACGAGCTCACTGCAATTGACGATGCGCTGGTCATTGAAAACCCTCACGACCCATTGCTGGCTGAATTGGCGCACTTCTGCGATATCAATGCCCGTGTTTCGCTCGACTACTTTTCACCCACCACCAATAAGTCAACATCGCGCAGCGTGGTGCCACGACGCGTGTGGTTGAGTGGAGAACATTGGTATCTCGATGCCATCGACCTCGGCATCAACGAACCGCGCGTTTTCCGTGTCGACCGCATTACTGCTTTGGCAGACACAGGTGAAGTGGTGAGCATAGAGACACTTCCCGCACTTGCCGACGAACCAGGTTTCCATTGGGATGCACAGGCCGAACGAGTGACATTGCATTTACAGCCCTCAGCGCATTGGGTGGCAGAGCGTTACCCCGTGTACTCGCAGCGCAAATTGGCTGACGCTGTGTTGGAAGTTGTTTTGCCGGTTACCTCGGCACCGTGGCTTGGGCGATTGTTAGTGCGAGCAGGAAATGCTGCTGTAGTAATGAGCCCTGAAAAGTATGCAGGGCTCGGCGCCGACACTGCAGCCAGTATTTTGGCTCGTTACAGCTAAGGAACAAGCTGGTAGAGGTCGTTCACAGTGCGCGCATTGTGTGACGCAATGAGAATGGAAAGCAGTTGTGCAGTTGCGGTGGCATCGCACAGTGCATCGTGAGCATTGGTGAGGGGAATGTTGTATTTCTCGCACAACGCAGTGAGGCGATGTTGCTCGGCGCGCTTCGGGTCGAGAAGTCGCGACATTTGTAAAGTGCACAGGTGCTGGTCGACTTCAATGTTGACGCTGTGGCGTTGTGATTCAGACTTGATGAAACCAAAGTCGAACTTGGCATTATGTGCAACGAGAATGCGCTTTCTTGCAAGGCGGCGTAGCTGACGCATTGCGCGTTTGGTGTGCAGGCCTTGGCGTAATTGCTCATTGGTAATGCCGTGAATGTGGTGTGCGGGAGGGTTCTCGACACCCCAAGGAAACGAACCGCCATTGCTGGGGCGCACGTATGTGCTGTAGCTGCGCAACACAGTTCCTTTGGCATTGGTAACAACTGCGCCGATTTGCAAAATGAGGTCGCTGTCGGTTGCCAAACCAGTGGTCTCAACATCGACAACGAGGAACTCCGCCTTTTTGAGTGGCGGCATTTTGCGGGGCATGTGTTGCACAGTAGGGGAGGCGTGTTAGCCGGAAATTGCTTTTTGGAACATGGCCATGTCGAAGTAATCGCGCCACAACGTTATTTTTCCATTGGCAATTGTGAAGATGCCCATGAGGGGAACTTCTACCCAACGATCGCCCATCTTGAAGCGGTCGGTGCGCTCATTCATGACAACACCCGAAGTGGCATCACCAGATGAGGTTTGGTGATGAATCTCCCAATCGATTTCGCTGCAGCTAGCGAGGAAAGGCGCAAGCCCTTCGCGCACACCGTCTGGGCCAAAAACTTTGCGCATCGGCACATTGTCGTATTCGCACTTCTCATCAAGAAGAAGGAGGGCAGCTTCAAGATCTTTTGTCTCAATGAGATGAATGAAGTGGCGTACAAGCTGGTCTGGCGTCATCTCGTTATTCTTGCCGATGACGACTCGGCTCAACGTATTACGCGCTGTGTGGCATGCGGGCGCGAATGCCGATGGGGGCTGCAACGGTGAAACCGGCAAGGTGTCGGTCTTCTTCGCTCTCGCCAGCCCAGAATCCGTACTCATGATTGTTGCGGGCAAATTCGCGGCACTGCTCTGTCACGGGACATTGGTTGCAGAGCTGACGGGCACGAGCTTCACGGCGGGCACGGGCTTGCGGGCGTTCAGCTTTTGGCGGGAAAAAGAGGGCGGTGCGACCTTTACACGCCGCAAGATCGGTCCAATGTTCAGAGTCTTTCACTGCTACTGGAGCGGGAATTTGGATTGTTCTGATTTCCGTGAGTGACATTGTGAGCGCCTTCTCTGTATGGGGTGACCGTGTATCTCCACACTATGAGGGCGCCGGGACTGAAAGCAAGTATTTAGTACTAAATGTGCCAACAAGCACATCGAGTACTAAAGAAGCTCTGCGGCCAGGCTTGCCACCTCGCTACGTTCACAGGCAGCCAGGGTGACATGGCCAAAGCATTCTTGGTCGGAAAAGGCATGAATGAGGACGGCCAAGGCGTTGTTCGACTCACCCATATAGGGGGCATCGATCTGGCTGGTGTCGCCGGTGAAGATCACTTTGGTGCCGTCGCCAATACGGGTGAGGATGGTCTTCAGCGTTGTTGGCTCCAAGTTTTGTGCTTCGTCAACCACCACAATTTGGCGATGTAGTGAACGACCGCGAAGGAAGGTGACCGACTCCAGCGAGAGTTGTCCGCGGGCAATGAAGTCGTCAATGAGGCGGCGTGCGTCGCTGCTGGAACGGTGATCGGTGAGAGCAACGATGGAGTCGTGAATGGCCGACATCCACGGGTCGAGCTTTTCATCTAAGCCACCGGGCAAGAAACCAACATCTGCTCTACCGACGGGAACAAGTGGGCGATACACAGCAAGGCGCTCGTAACGACGTTGTTCCACCACTTGTTCTAAACCTGCCGCAATGGCCATCACTGTCTTTCCCGTTCCGGCTCTGCCGTCGAGCGCAACCACGGTCACTTCGGGGTCGAGCAATAGTTCCAGAGCAAAGCGTTGCTCTTTGCTTCGTGCTCGCAAGCCCCAGGCCTCTGGTGCATTTGTAGAGAGAAGGTTGAGGCCATCCATTTGCCGACGCGCGAGAGCAGATTGTGAACCGTCTCTGATGACTGCAAATGTGTTTTGCGAAAGGGTGTCGGCACCCGCAACGCTATGCACAGGGAGTGACCCAGATGCGTAGAGGTCATCAATTGCTCCATGAGTTGCCGAGAGAGGGACCCATCCCATTGGCCGACTGTTTGCGGCGCGCCCTACAGGTTGGTGCTCATCTGCCTGCAAACCAAGGTGGGCAGCCTTAATACGTAAGGCGGCGTCGTTCGAAATGAGGCGGGTAGGGG
>JAURNB010000037.1 GCA_030830415.1 Acidimicrobiales bacterium
CTTCATCGGTGATGGAGATCCAGCTCTGCCACTGTTTGCCATTGCCGAATTTTCCGCCTGCACCTATTTTGAAGAGCGGAAGTTGCTTCTTCAGTGCTCCACCTTTGGGGCTCAATACAATTCCGGTACGCAAAAATGCTGTGCGGATGCCGGCAGTAACTGCGGGGCTTGCTGCACTTTCCCATTCTTCGCACACGCTGGCGAGAAAGGTATTGCCATGTGATGCATCTTCGCCGAGTACTTCACCGTCGCGCGGGCCATAAATGCCGATGGCGGAACCCGAGAGAAAAACTGTTGGTTGCTGTTCGAGTTCTGTGAGGCGTGCGGCGAGCAGCCCAGTGCTCTTTGTGCGGCTCTCCAGAATCTCTTTTTTGTACGAATCGGTCCAACGCTTGTCGCCAATACCAGCGCCAGCCAAGTGCACCACACCTTGCACGCCTTCAAGATCTTTCGCATTGAGTGTGCCGCGCGTTGGGTCCCATTGAACTTCTGATGCCGACTGAGGCGCACGTCGCACAAGTGCAACGGTCTCGTGTCCGTTGTCGTGGAGATGAGAAAGAAGTGCTTTTCCAATAAGGCCAGTGGAACCAGTAACAGCAATACGCATAAGCACAGCGTATGCGTATTGCTGAGAGCCGACGTTATGGAGCGAGGAATGAACTGCCGTAGGATGTGTTCCCATGAGCACCCGCAAACTTGTTCTCACCGCACTGGTCTGCGGCATTGCAATTATTCTCGCTGGTGGTTTCAAGTTGCTACAGGTGGCCACCGATGCCCCGCGTGTTGAGGTGCTGGCATGGGGAACGCCGGCAACCTTGGGCGACATGACCGTGGCGGTGGAAAAGGTAGAGAAAAGTACCGAGGCGACATTGGTCACGGTCACCATGCGCGGCGTCGCAATGGCCAAGGGTGCTTTTGAAGGGTGGCGCATGCTGGCTGAGGGTCGAGTCTTCACGCCCCTCACACAACAGACCGCAACCGATGCCTGCCAAGAGGTTTCTGCAACTGCCGAGGTGCGCTGCACGGTGACCTTCGACCCCACCACGGCGACCCCCACGGTGGCCTACTTGCGCGCTGGGGCTCAACAGCAGTGGGGTACTGAGGGGTAATTCGGTTACGGTTGTCTTGCTATGGCTGAAACATATGACCTTGTTGTAATTGGTGGCGGACCCGGCGGATACGCCGCGGCGTTCTATGGGGCGTCGGCAGGTTTGTCGGTGGCGCTGGTGGAAAAAGACACCATCGGCGGAACATGCTTGAACCGTGGGTGTATTCCTGCAAAAGCATTCTTAGAAACCGCAGCGGTCAACCGCCACGTTTTGCATTCCGCAGAGTTCGGTGTGAACTCCACTCAAAACGGCGTCGACTTTTCTGTGACACAAGCTCGTAAGCAAAAAATTGTCGATGGCCTGGTGAAAGGCCTCACAGGCTTAACCAAGTCGAAAAAAGTGACCTACCTCTTGGGTGTTGGTTCACTTGGTGCAAACAAAACAGTCACCGTTACTGCAGCCGACGGAACCACGCAGCAGGTTCAAGGTAAAAACATCGTTCTTGCTGCAGGCTCCGTTCCGCGCACCATTCCTGGTTTCGAAGTTGGCGGACCCATCATGACTTCAGATGAAGTATTGATGCTCAGCACTTTGCCAGCGCGCGTTGCTGTTATTGGCGGTGGCGCCATTGGTTGTGAATTTGCTTCAACATTTGCCGACTTGGGGAGCACCGTCACCATCCTTGAGGGCTTGCCAAAAATTCTTCCTGGTCTCGATGCCGACCTTGCCAATGTTGTGGTGAAGAGCTTTAAGAAAAAGAACATCGACATCAAAACTGGTGTTGCTGTAAAGGGTCACACACTCAATGGTTCTGGTGGAACAGTGGTTTCCTTCGGTGAAGGCGAAACTCTTGAAGTCGATGCCGTTGTGGTGTCAGTTGGACGTCGTCCATCTGCTGAACTGCTCGGTTTGCAAGGAACTGCCGTCAAACTCAGTGAGCGCGGCTTCATTGAAGTCGACGAGTACTGCACCACCGCCGAACCTGGTGTGTATGCAGTAGGCGACATCATCAATACGCCACAACTCGCACACGTTGCCTACGCAGAAGCAATTCTTGCGGTGAAGCGCATTCTTGGTGAGCCAGTTGCCCCAGTGAACTACGACCGTGTGCCGTGGGCAATTTATTGTCATCCTGAAGTTGCTTGGGCTGGACATAGTGAAGACAGCGCAAAAGCAGCTGGCTACGACGTAGTTGTAGGTAAGCATCAGTTCCGCGCAAACAGCCGCGCCATGATTATTGGCGACACCGATGGTCTCGTGAAAGTGGTTGCAAAGAAAAACGCCGATGGAACTGCTGGTCAGGTTCTTGGCGTGCAAATGGTTGGCCCATGGGTCACCGAGCAATTGTCGGGCGGCTACTTGGCCGTCAACTGGGAAGCAACGGTGGCAGAAGTTGCCGAGTTCATCCAACCTCACCCAAGTTTGAGTGAGTTGTTCGGTGAAACAATGCTCTCGATGACCGGGCGTAGCATTAACGCGTAATACCTCTTCAAAATATTTTAGAACACCTCAATAATGTAAGGACACAGCGACATGGCTGAAGTGAAGCTTCCACAACTTGGCGAAACAGTGACAGAAGGAACCATTACGAAGTGGTTCAAAAAAGTAGGCGATGCCGTTGCTGCCGACGAACCACTCTTTGAAGTATCAACCGACAAGGTAGATACCGAAGTTCCGTCACCCGTGTCGGGGACACTTACTGAGGTGCGCGCAAAAGAAGGTGACACTGTTCCTGTTGGTGCTGTCATCGCCGTTGTGGGCGACGCTGGTGCAGCTCCTGCTCCAGCACCAACTCCAGCGCCCGCACCTGAGCCAGTTGCCGCACCAGTTGCTGCACCCACTCCCGAGCCAACTCCTGCACCAGCACCAACACCAACTCCTGCGCCTGCGCCGACAGTGGTAGTAGCTGCAGCATCGAGTTCAGGAGATGCACCTTTGTTGTCGCCAGTAGTGCGTCGCCTCATTTCAGAAAACAATCTCGATGCGGCAAAAATTGCTGGCACTGGCCCTGGTGGGCGCATCACACGTGAAGACGTGTTGGCACTCATCGATGCACAAGCCGGAAAGTCGGCTTCAGCGCCAGCCCCAGCCCCAGCTCCTGCGTCGGCTGCTGCTGCACCAGCGCCTGCTGCGGCCAAAGCTGCACCAGCACCAAAGGCTGCACCTGCCGACAGCAACGAGCGCGAGAAGCGCATCAAGTTGTCGAAAATTCGCAAACTCACTGGCGAACACATGATCATGTCGAAGGCAGTTAGCCCACACACTTTCAGTGTGGTTGAGGTCGACTATGCAAATGTCGACGTTGTGCGCTCACGCGTGAAGAACGAGTGGAAGAAAACAGAAGGCTTCAGCCTCACCTACTTGCCATTCATCTCGCGCGCTGTTGTCGACGCACTCGTTGAGTTCCCGCATCTCAACGCTTCACTCGATGGCAATGAACTCGTTGTTCACCAGTACGTTGACCTCGGCATCGCAGTAGACCTCGACTATCAGGGCCTATTGGTGCCAGTGGTGCGCGATGCTGAATCGAAGCGCTTGCGTGCATTGGCTCGTGAAATTAGCGACTTGGGTGCACGTGCGAAGGCTCGCAAGTTGTCGCCCGATGAAATTCAAGGCGGCACGTTCACCTTGTCGAACAACGGCTCGGCCGGTTCTGTTCTCACCATGGCTGTCATCAACCAACCACAAGTTGGCATCATCTCTACCGATGCCATTGTGCGTAAGCCAGTGGTAGTGAACTTGCCAGATGGCGGCGAAAGTATTGCTATTCACCCCGTGGGCAAGCTTGCAATGAGCTGGGATCACCGTGCATTCGACGGTGCATATGCCGCCGGCTTCCTCTCGCGCGCAAAAGAAATTCTTGAAACTCGCGATTGGTCTGCAGAGCTGTAATTCAGCGCTTCATCATGACATCACCACTGCATGTTCGTTGGCTAGGAAAAGTTCCTTATCGCGAAGCATTTGCAGTACAACGTTCGCTCTTCGAACATTCACATGAACAGCATTTGTTGTTGCTCGAGCACCCGCACGTATTTACCTACGGCCCAAGTGCTGACCTCAATAAAAATTTAAAGTGTGTGCCAAGCGAAGTAGGTGCCGATTTTGTGAAGGTGAACCGTGGTGGTGACATTACGTATCACGGGCCTGGCCAATTGGTGGGTTACCCCATTCTCAATTTGCAGCCAAAACATGGTGGCAACGCGGGGCCTGCCGACACCAATGACTACGTGTTTCGTGTTGAACAGTTGCTCATCGACTCGCTCACTGAATTAGGTCTCAGCGATGTTGGTCGTCTTGCTGGTTACCCCGGTGTGTGGGTAGGCGTAGCGGCGAATGCGCCAAGAAAAATCTGTGCCATTGGCGTGCGCCTCAGCCGCGGTCGCACCATGCATGGTTTTGCAGTCAATGTGGAAACCGACCTCACCTACATGCGTGAACATATTGTTCCGTGTGGCATTGCTGAGTATCCGGTCACTTCGCTGCGTGAAGAAGGAATTGAATCGTCGCTACAGGAAGTATCTGAAGTGGTGGCGCGTCATGTAGCTCTTGCTTTCGCCAATGGGCAAACTGCCCGTCAAGACGTTGCGTGGTATCACCGCCCAGAAGATCTTTCTGCATTCTCGCGTGGTGAAGGCGCAGGCGAACCTGTGCGGCTCATCTCGCGTTTGGCTCAAGCAGGCGTGGGTGACGGCCTCAAAATTGAAGAACGCAAACCCGATTGGTTGCGCCCGAAAGTTCGCCTCACTGAAGAAGTGATGGAAACGAAAAAAGTGGTGCGCGATCTTGGACTTGTGACCGTGTGTGAAGAAGCAGGGTGCCCCAACTTGTCGGAATGTTGGTCTGACCGCACAGCAACGTTCATGGTGCTCGGAGAACGTTGTACTCGTGCATGTGGTTTTTGTTTGGTTGATACTCAAAAGCCAGAAATTCCTGCGAGTGATGAACCCGACCGTGTTGCAGAGGCCATTCAACGTATGGGCCTCTTGCATGCAGTGCTCACCATGGTGGCCCGCGACGATTTGGCAGACGGCGGCATGTTGCATGTAGCGCAATGTGTTACTGCAATTCGCAAAGTATCGCCACTGACGCGTATTGAAACTCTCATTTCCGATGTAAAGGGAACCGATGCTCTCGACATTTTGCTAGCCGTCAAGCCCGATGTTTTGAATCACAACATCGAAACGGTGGCACGGTTACAGCGTGCGGTACGCCCGAGTGCTGGCTATGCACGTTCTTTGTCGGTGCTTGCTCGTGCCAAGGCTGCCGACCTCACGGCAAAGTCGGGTCTCATTATGGGAATGGGCGAAACCCTTGAAGAAGCCGAAGGAACTCTGGTTGACCTTGCTGGTGTAGGCGTCGACATTGTCACCATTGGCCAATACTTGCGTCCCACCACACATCACCTGCCAGTAGCGCGTTGGGTAGAGCCTGCAGAGTTTGATCACTTGAAAAAATTTGGCGAAGCATTAGGCATTAGCCATGTGGAATCGAGCCCGCTGACTCGGTCGAGTTATCACGCTCGCCAATCGGCCGAAGAAGCCGAACAAAAAAGTATCGATACTGCGGTCTCTTTAACCCGCAAACCCCAACCAGCACATAAGTGAGTGTCATGAGAGCAATTGCCGGAGTAGTTCAAGCGCATCGCACAGTGGAAGGTGGCGGCTTTGTTGTGCGCCGACCATTTCCCACATCATCGCTCGACCACATTGATCCATTTTTGTTGCTCGACGAAATGGGCCCAGTGGAATACGGCCCAGGTGAAGCAGTGGGCGCACCCGAGCACCCTCACCGCGGCTTTGAAACAGTCACATACCTGTTGCATGGTGCCATGGAGCATCGCGATTCATCGGGCGGGGTCGGAACCATTACGCCAGGTGGAGTGCAATGGATGACCGCGGGTTCGGGTGTTGTGCATAGCGAATTGCCACCAGCATCAATGTTGAAGTTGGGTGGCAAAATGCACGGCTTCCAACTGTGGGTCAACCTTCCTGCTGCCAAGAAAATGATCGCACCGCGTTACCAAGGTTTCGATGCTGAAGAAATTGTTGCGCACACTCTTGCCAATGGTGGTGTGATGAAAGTTGTTGCCGGCGAAGTGGCAGGCGTTCACGGCAAGGTGAATACCACAAGCCCAGTTACCTATGCACATATTGAGTTTGCGGCAGGTGACGAGGTGGTGTGGGCCCCTCAAGAAGGGCACACGGCGTTAGTGCATGTGTTTGGTGGGGAAGTAGAAGTCAATGGTGAAAAAGCTGTTGATGGCCAAATGGTGGTGTTAGAGCGCACTGCAGGTGAAGTGCGTGTCACCAGCACAAATGGGGCAAGTGTTTTGTTGCTTGGTGGTGAACCACTCAATGAGCCCGTTGCTCGCTACGGCCCTTTCGTCATGAATACGCAAGCAGAAATTGTTCAAGCCTTTGAGGAATACCAAGCCGGGACACTGGTGCGATGAATTCTCGCGAATCTCACGCATTGCCAACGCGTATTTATGAAGAGCGTGTTGCTCGCGTACAAAAAGAGATGAAGGCGCAAAACATTGATGCGTTGTTGTTGTCTGTTGGTCACGACCTGCCGTATCTCACGGGTTACCACGCCATGCCACTCGAACGCCTCACCATGTTGGTGGTGCCACAAGAGGGTCTAGCAACGTTGGTCATTCCTCGTTTAGAAGCACCTCGTGTTGCATTGCACCCCACTGTGTTCACGCTGGCTGCATGGAACGAAACCGATAACCCAGTGGCAATGGTGGCGCAACTCACAAAAGACGCACGCACCGTATCGGTTGGCGATCAAATGTGGGCGCGCTTTTTGGTAGAGCTACTTGCTTCCGCACCTTCTGCGCACTATTCGCGAGCAGTAGATGTTGTGGGGCCGTTGCGCAAAGTGAAAACTCAAAGTGAAATTGAAGCACTGCAACGCGCGGGTGCAGCTGCCGATCGCGTAGCTACGCAATTGCATTCGGGTCTCATTCCATTAGTAGGTCGCACCGAGGCGCAAGTGTCGGCCGATATTTCAGCGCGACTTTTAGAAGAAGGCCACGATGTGGTGAACTTCGCCATTGTTGCAGCGGGGGAAAACGCTGCAAGCCCACATCATCACCCAGGCGCACGCGTCATTCGTGACGGTGAAATTGTGTTGTGTGATTTTGGTGGAACCATGGCCGACTACTGCAGCGACATCACGCGTTGTGTGCATTTAGGTACGCCGTCACAAGAAATTTTGGAAGCATATGCAGTGTTGCAAGAAGCACAAGCTGCTTCGGTTGCTTCAGCCCAAGTGGGTGCAACCTGTGAATCGGTCGATGAAGCCGCCCGGCGCGTCATTACCGAAGCTGGCTTTGGCGAGTATTTCGTGCATCGCACCGGTCACGGCATTGGCATGGAAGCCCATGAAGACCCGTACATCGTGGCGGGCAATACCGAGGCATTGCTTGCAGGACATGCATTTAGTATCGAGCCAGGCATCTACATTCCGGGTCGATTTGGCATGCGTTTGGAAGACATTGTGGTGGCAACCGACCAGGGCCCGCTTGCTATGAACCTCGTCTCGCACGATTTGGTTGTTCTCGCATAGATTAAGACCCTGAGAGATGGGGGAATCATGCTCGACGTTCTAATTACCGGTGGCGATGTTATTGACGGTACAGGCGCAGTGCGCCGACGTGCCGATGTGGGAATTGTTGATGGGCGCATTACTCAAGTAGGCACCATCACAGAATCAGCACATCAGACCATCGATGCAACTGGCAAAGTAGTCACACCTGGTTTCATCGACCTGCATACGCACTACGACGCGCAAGCATTTTGGGACACGTCACTCAGCCCATCGCCGTTGCATGGTGTTACCACCGTCATTGGTGGTAACTGTGGCTTCACCATTGCGCCGCTTACTCCACAAGATGGCGACTACCTCATGCGGATGTTGGCTCGCGTTGAAGGCATGCCGCTCGAGTCGTTGCAACAAGGACTTCCGTGGGACTGGACCACCACTGCGGAATATCTCGATGCGCTCGATGGAACCCTCATGCCGAACGCCGGCTTCCTTGTTGGTCACAGCGCATTGCGCCGTGTGGTGATGCACGATGCTGCCAACCAACGTGAAGCGACCGATGAAGAAATTGAGGCTATGTGTAACTTGTTGCGCGATGGTTTACGCGCAGGTGGCATGGGCTTTTCTTCCACATGGTCTCCAAGTCACAACGACCACACAGGTGTTCCTGTTCCTTCGCGTCACGGCTCACGTAAAGAACTCATTGCTTTGTGTGCAGTGGTTGAAGAATTCCCTGGCACCACACTTGAGTTCATTCCTGCCGTTGGTGAATTTGCCCAAGAGACCTTCGAGCTCATGGGCGATATGAGCGCTGCAGCAAACCGTCCGTTGAACTGGAACTTGTTGCAGGTGTACGCGCAGAACTGGGATCTTGTTCAACATCAGTTGAAAGGGTTCGATATTGCTGCTGAGCGTGGTGGCAAAGTCATCGCGCTCACCTTGCCCGACACCTTTCGCATTCGTTTGAACTTTAAGAGCGGTTTTATTCTCGATATTTTGAATGGTTGGGACGAGCTGATGGCGCTTCCCGACGATGTGAAGCTCACTATGATGCGTGACCCGAAGGGCCGCGAAGAAATGAATCGCTTGGCGCAAAGCACGCAGGGTCCTACTCGCTCTATTGGCAACTGGGGCGCATACATCTTGCTGGAAACCTTTACCGACAAGTGGCAAAAATACGCAGGGCGTCTCATTGGCGACATTGCAAAAGAACTCAAGGTGGAGCCTTGGGATCTCCTTGTCGACATTGTCATCGACGACAATTTACGTACGGTCATTGCCAACCAAGACAAAGGTCAAGATACGGCAACATGGAAGCGTCGTGTTGAAGTGTGGCGCGATGAGCGTGCCATTGTTGGCGCAAGTGACGCTGGTGCTCACCTCGACATGATTGACAGTTTCGCTTTTTCCACGACGCTCATTGCGCGTGCGGTACGTGATGAAAAACTCATGGACCTGGAAGAAGCGGTGTACCACCTCACCGAACAGCCAGCGCGCCTATATGGTTTGCGCAACCGTGGTCGTATTGAAGTGGGTTATTGCGCCGACGTTGTGGTGCTCGATCCACTCACCGTTGGCCCTGGCCCTGTGTACACAAAGTTCGATATGCCTGCTGGCGCCGGACGCGTGTATGGGGAAGCTGAAGGAATTAACCACGTACTCATCAACGGTGTTGAAGCCGTACGTGATGGCGAAATCCTCACTTCACGACCCGGAACCTTGTTGCGCTCGGGTCGCGATACCGACACCGTTACTGCTCGCTAGAGAGTTTTTGGTCACAAATTCACTCTTGGCGACGCTGCGTCGCCTAGGTTGCATGTCGTGATGCGACTTGATGCGGCCACAGTACTTCTGCAATGGGCGAGTGGAGGTCTGCTTTTTTGCTGGCTCACGACCCGCAATAGCGAAATTGGCCGCGGCTACACCTGGCTCTTGCATGGCGTGTTTGCAACAATGGCTGCAGGTGCCTTTGCCTGTGGGCTCACCTTGGGTGTGGTGCCCGTACGCGAAGGTGCGTCGCTCGTCGTAGCACTACTAGCACTACTCACATTGCGTAAAACCCCACCACACCGATTACTGCTTGCGCCACTCATCGGCGGCATCGGTGTTGTTGCTGGAGCGCTCGATGTTGCAAGTGGTTTTGGCGATTCTTTGTTGGCGTCTTTTCGTGTTGTGATTGGCGCAATGTTTTTGGGTGCTATTACCGATGCCATGCTCTTGGGTCACTGGTACTTGGTGCAACCAGGAATGCCTCGCAAACTACTGAACGACCTCGTTGACGTGATGTATTGGGCATTGCCCCTTGAAGTGCTTTCGATGCTGTTGCCAACAGGAATGGTGAGCGTTATTAACGGCTCCATTGATGATGGCTGGAATGGCACCCTGGGTTGGTTCTGGATTGCCTGCGTCGTTGCGACAGCCGTACTTGTGGTGGTCACAAAGGCTGCGCTGAAAGAACGTAGCTATTCAGCAGTAATGGCGGCAACAGGGCTCTTGTATTTGGCAATTCTCACCGCTTTTGGTGTAGATCTCGTTGCACGCGCTGTGCTTGCTGGCTAGGAACTTCGCTCACAGTTTTTCTTCGCCTGCCTTCAACATCTAGCGTTGGCGGAATGGAAGCTTTCCCACGCACAATTTTTGATGATGTCCACCAGCAATTTCGTTCCACGTTTCGTTCGTGGCTCGATAATGAAGTAGTGCCACATCATGAAGAATGGGAAAAAGCAGGCATTACACCTCGCGAGTTGTGGCTCAATGCTGGCAAGCAAGGTTTCCTTGGTCTCAATGTTCCCGAGGCATACGGTGGCGGCGACACCGATGATTATCACTTTGCAGCAATCATGGCCGAAGAAATTGGTGCCACCGGTGTCATTGGTAGTGCAAACGGAATCACATTGCACAACGACATTGTGTTGCCATACTTCTTGGGTCTTGCCAACGAAGAACAACGCACACGGTTTTTGCCCGGCATGGTCACTGGTGAAGTCATTGGTGCACTAGGAATTACCGAACCTAATACGGGCAGTGACGTCGCTGGCATTCGCACGACGGGTCTCAAAAAGGGTGGTGCATTCGTTGTGAATGGCGCCAAAACTTTCATCTCCAATGGCATCAACAGCGATGTGGTCATTGTGGTGTGTCGCACCGACCCAGAAAAAGGCCACCGTGGTATTTCACTGCTTCTTGTAGAGCGGGGCATGAAGGGCTTTGAACGTGGTCGCAACCTCGACAAGTTGGGGATGCATGCTCAAGACACTGCAGAGTTATTCTTTTCCGATGTTGAAGTTCCTGCGGAAAACCTCCTCGGTGAAGAGGGCAATGGTTTCGTGTATCTCATGACCAACCTTGCTCAAGAGCGCCTCGGTATTGCTGTTGGGGCTGTTGCAGTTGCCGATGCAGCATTGCACTGGACTCTCGATTACACCAAAGAGCGCAAAGCATTTGGTCAATCCATTTCGCAATTCCAAAACAGCAAGTTCCTTCTTGCTGAACTTGCAACAGAAGTGCAAATTGCACAGGTGTATGTAGACCGGTGCGTAGAACTGCACTGTGAAGGCAAGCTGTCTGCAGAACAAGCAGCAGCGGCGAAGTTCTGGACCACTGAACTGCAAAACAAAGTGGTCGATCGTTGCTTGCAGTTGCATGGCGGCTATGGCTACATGATGGAATACCCCATTGCGCGTGCTTGGGCCGACAGCCGTATTCAAACCATTTACGGTGGCACCACCGAAATTATGAAAGAAATTGTGGGTCGTTCAATTACGAAATAGCACCGATAGAGCGCAAGTGCGCTGCATCGAGGCCAAGTTCGCTCACAATTTCATCGCTGTGTTCTCCCACCATTGGAGCCGGGCGGCTCACGCGTAGTTTTGTATCGGAAAAGACAACTGCTGGGCGTACCTCACGCATGTTTCCTGCAGTGTGGTGTGCTCGTTCAACAAACACTTCGTTGTGAACAATTTGTGGGTCTGAGGGCAGGTCGGCAATGGTGTTGACACGCGACGCAGGTACGTCGTTTTCTTCAGCAACGCGCAAGAAGTCGTCGAGGTTGGCCTCAAGTGCATGTTTTGCCATGGTGGCAACGAGTGCATCTATATTGAGACCGCGATTTTTCGCTGAAGTAAAGCGTGGGTCGTCGGCTATTGATTCATGACCAAGGGCTGCACACCAACCGCGGAACTCGGCATCGCTCACTGCAGAGCCCGCGCAGTATCCGTCAGACAATTTAGTAACTGAGTAGTTGGAGCCAAGTGTGGGCATGCGGGTGACATCGTCGTCGAGTAATGCTGCGTCCATGCCGCCGTCGGGCCAGAGGAAAGCAACTGCAGAGTCGAGCATGGCAACGGTGAGGTGTTGACCCTTGGCGATGCCGCGTTCGCGTGCAAATAGTGCAGAGGTAATGCTTTGCATTGCGGTATATGAGGTGACCTTGTCGCATACCAAGTTACGCAACATGCCGGGCGCTCCTGTTGCCGGGTCAGTTTGTACTGCTGCCATACCACTTGCAGCTTGAATGACGTTGTCGTACACACGACGGTGGCTGTTGGGCCCAGTTGGGCCGTATCCGCTCACCGACACATAAATGAGATTGGGGTTGAACTTCTTCACGTCGTCGTAACCAAGACCTAAACGGTCCATTGCGCCGGGGCGGAAGTTTTGAATGAACACGTCAGCATCGGCAATGAGTTTTTTGAGAACGTCAAGACCTTCTACTTGTTTCACATTCAACGTGATGGCGCGCTTGCCGCGGTTGTTGAGTGAGAACAAACCAGTCATGCCACCTTTGCTTGTGCCAAGAAATCGCATGAGGTCGCCAAGACCTGGTGACTCCACTTTGATGACCTCTGCGCCGTAGTCGGCAAGCATCATTGCGGTGAGTGGTCCGGAAATCATTACCGACATGTCGACAACTTTGATTCCTGCGAGTGGTCCTGTATTCGTAGTCATATCTCTCCCCAAAAGTAAAACTGTTTATATCGTTGCAGATGGAGCCACTAATGGCCATGGTCGTGAGCGCTCAATTGCCAAACCCAGTTCCAAAAGAATCTGTTCTTGAAAATGTTTGCCGACAATTTGTAGACCAACGGGCAGGCCATCTACTTGTCCGGCAGGCACCGATAGAGCAGGGTTTCCGTGCAGGTTTGCGGGGAATGTGAGCTTGCCGTTGTTGGCAGCGCCACCTCTTTCTCCACCGAATGTGTCGGGGAGGGGGCCTTCTGCGGCAAAGGCAATGTCGGGATTACTTGCAGTGAGCAAAATATCGACTTCAGAGAAAATGGCAGCCATGCGCTCATTCAACTTCATACGTCGCTGTTCAATTTTATCGCGGGCAGCTGAGCTGTAGAGCCCACTTGTGAACTCCAAGCCCATGCGAATTTCTGGTGTGAGTACATCGGCACACTCTGGCCAAAACTCAGCGAGTTCTGCAGCAATAGAGATCATTCCTGAAATAGACCATGCGGCACCCATGCTGGGCAATTCGGTATTCACGTTGTCGACGCGATGCAACCCTTGTGAACTAATGAGCCACTCAGCTGTTTCATTCAATACGTTCCACATGTGTGGCGACACCACAGCGCCACCCCAGTTCGGCACCACTGCAACGCGTAACCCACGCAAGGAAAGTGTGCCCAGTGCATCTTCCCAACCTGCATCGCGCGGCAAGCTAAACGGGTCGCGAGCATCGTGACCATTAGCAATGTCGAACCAGCGTGCGGTGTCGCGAATACTGCGCGATACGCAACCGGTTGTGGTGGTGAGGTTTCCCATGTAGTGCTGTGGCGCGCGCGGAATGCGACCATAAGTTGCTTTCAAACCAACAAGCCCAGTGAAGCCTGCAGGAATACGAATAGACCCGCCGCCGTCGCCTGCAGTTGCACTTGTGCATAGACCGCCAGCAACTGCAGCAGCAGCACCACCCGAAGAACCTCCGGGGGTGAGCCCTGTGCGCCATGGGTTATGCGTGGCGCCATTCAAAACAGTGCGGGTGACATTGACGCCACCAAATTCACTAGCCGTGGTGAGGCCAAAGGGAACCATGCCACCTTCTTGTTGCAAGCGTTGCACCATGATTGAGGTGTGCTCGGCAACGCGGTCGGCAAAGACTGCACATGCAGATGTATCGGGCCAACCCTGAACCGAATCTAACTCTTTGACTGCGAGTGGCACGCCACCAAAGGGGAGCGACGTGTCGGCGGTCTGTGCCGCAGCGAGAGCGTTGGTTGCATCGATGAAACTAAATGCGTTGAGGTCGCTCTTTTCAATATCGCGCAAAGTTGCAGCGAGTTCTTCAGCCGGGCTGCGTCGTTTGGCACGAAATTCTTCAACGAGAGAACATGCGTCTCCTTGCCAAGATTCGCGGGAGCTGTGTGGGGATGTGTCTGACATATCACTGCAAACTACAACGCTTTGGCCCTGTGCGTATTAGCGTCGTCAAGGTATGGATACCGTTGAATTTCTTGGGCTGAAAAGTAGCCATAATCCCTTCCGCTGGCACTTAGAGGTAGTTCCTCATATCTCTACCTCTGTCAATTTTCTCTTTGGCGGCTGTGGGCTTGCTGCAGCAATTTCGGCCATGGAAGCTACAACGGGTCGCAATCTCATTTGGGCCACTGCTCAGTACCTTTCCTATGCGCGACCAGGCGAAGTGATGGATATCGATGTGACGGTGTCGGTATCGGGACATCAAATGACTCAAGCCCGTGCTGTTTGCCATGTGGGGGAGCGAGAAATTCTCACCGTCAACGCTGCATTGGGTGATCGTCCGCTCGACCTTCACGGGCAGTTCGAAACCATGCCTGTTGTTCCGCCACCAGATGACTGCCCGTTGTTTATTCATCGCGGTCTTCAAGAAGGTTCCATCAACGAACGCATTGAGAAAAAACTCGTGAAGGGACGCCAAATTGCCACGCTCGACAAAACAGTGGGCGATGGTCAAACCCTCATGTGGGCACGTATCCCTGGCGTCATTCAAGGCGTCGACGCAAGTGCCCTTGCGGTTCTGGGCGACTACATCCCCCTTGGCGTGAGCCAAGCCATGGGTATTCGTGGTGGGGGCAACAGCCTCGACAACACATTGCGTGTGGTGCGCCTGGTGCCCACAGAATGGGTCTTGCTCGATATCCGTATTCATGCCATCGACCGCGGTTTTGCACACGGCCTGGTGCACATGTATGCCGAAGATGGCACGCTCATGGCAACCGCCAGTCAAAGTTGCATCGTTCGTTTCTGGAAAGATGAAGTTCCTACAGATAAGGAAGTCTCATGAGCCAAGCCATCCCTCGCCGTAATGGAATGACCGTTCCACTCCCTGGGCATCTCCATTCGCATCGTGAAAAACTCAGTGAATTAGCCGACCTCGGCTACAGCGATATCTGGTCTGCAGAGTCAGACGGCGCCGATGCATTTACTCCACTTGCAATGGCCGCTGCATGGGAACCACGGTTGCGTTTAGGAACAGCAATTGTTCCGGCCTTCACGCGCTCACCAGCTGCATTTGCACAATGCGTTGCATCACTTGCCGATGCTGCGCCTGGTCGTTTTGCTATTGGCATTGGCTCATCGAGCAACGTCATTGTTGAAAAATGGAATGGCGTACCTTTTGTAGAGCCCTACAAGAAAGTGCGCGATATCGTGCGTTTTCTGCACGACTCTTTTGAGGGTGAAAAAATTGTTAAGAAGTACGACACATTTGAAATTAACGGTTTCCGTTTAGGCGTGAAGCCTGAGGTGAAGCCGAAGATTCTTGTTGCAGCTTTGCGTGAAGGAATGCTGCGCTTAGCTGCGCGCGAAGCCGACGGCACCATCATCAACTGGCTCTCAGCTGAAGACGTGAAAAAAGTTGCTGCAGTGGTGAACGGCGCAGCAAATGGTGTGCCAAAAGAAATTGTGTGCCGTATTTTCGTATGCCCAAGTGAAAACGCTGAAGTGGTGCGCAAGGCTGCCCGGTTTGCCATTACGGCTTACATGAATGTTCCGGTATACGCGCAGTTCCACGAGTGGTTGGGTCGTGGCCCAGCATTTCAAGGTATGTGGGATGCATGGAAAGCTGGCGATAGAAAAGCTGCACTTGCTGCGATTCCCGATGAAGTAGTCGACCAACTCATTGTTCATGGCTCGCCTGAAAAGTGCCGTGCACAAATTGATCAGTACTTTGCAAACGGAGTCACCACAAGCTCAATTGCCATTATGGCCTTTGACCCAGAACTCAGCCATTGGGATGCAGTGAAGGCGCTCAGCCCGAGCGCATCGTAAATTTATAGCAAGGCGTCGGCGAGGCGATTCCACTGTGCCATGGGCACCACCTGTGGCGTGTCGGTGAGTACCTGAATGCATACATGGTTGGCGCCTGCAGCGTGATGCTCGGCGACACGATTTTTAATGGTTGCTTCGTCTCCACACACGATGACTGCATCGATGAGGCGTTGAGAAGGTTCGCCATTGCCTGCGTCGATGTCGGCATCGGTAAAACCAACGCGCTTCAAACTGTTGGTGTAGTTCGGCAAGCGTAAGTAGCGAGTCATGCCAGCAACCGCAATAGCACGAGCCTTTGCCTTGTCTGTTTCCAAAACAACCATTTGTTCGACGGCAAGGTTTGCTGCAGGGTTGGTGCTGTCTATATCACCGCGAGCGAGTGCAGTGTGTTCAGGTGGCATGAAGTAAGTGAGCGCACCCGATGTGCGTTCGCCAGCAAGACCCACCATGCGTGGGCCTAGCGCGCCCAACATGCGATGTGGAGTGGTGTTTGGTGTGGGGCCCATATATGTGGCTTTGTCAATGGTGTCGAGGTAGTTCTTCATGAGGGTGAGCGGGGTGTTGTACGCGGCATCTAAAACGCGGTTCACAAACGTGGAATGGCTCACACCAATACCCAATACAAATCGACCTTCGTGTGCTTCAGAAACTGCCATCCACCCGCTGTGCATGGAAAGGGCAGTGCGTACCTGCGCATTGGCAACGCCCGACGCAATGCGAATGTTTTTGCTGGAGTTCAAGAGCAACATGGCGTTGGCAAACACTTCGCGGTTCACCGATTCGCCAATCCATAGTGTTGGCCAACCACGCTCGTCGAGTGCAGCAATGCCTTCGCGCACAATGGGGGAACGTTGAGTTTCAAATGCCCCAGTGAAAATACCCACCGGGCCGAGGTTGAGTGTTGGTGTTGTCATGTTGCTCGCTCGCTTCTCTTGAGAAGCAAACGTTAACGAAAACTAGGCCACGTTGGAGCGTTGGGCTTCTTTCTCGGAGCGTTGAAGTTCTTCACGCCGGGCTTGCTCAGCGAGCTGAGCTTTGATGAGCGCAATGTGTTTGAGCCCCAACTCACGCGTATGACGAGACAGCCGTGTTTGGCGTGGAGTGAACCCGGGGAGTGTGGCATTCGTTGTCATGAAAAAATCATGCCAACGAGGTGTCACATGCTATTTGGCGCCGGGCATCCAGTTGCCGTGAAACCCTGCAGGCACACGCTGTGGCAGGTGCACGCGGGCAACAGGGCCTGCTGCAATATCTTCAGCGTTGAAGATGCAAAAGTCGGTGGTCATTGCGGCAAGGTCGGTGGCATACACCATGACATATGCGCCAAGTTCACCTGGTCGTGTGGGGTCGTCGGCAACAACGGCTTCACCAATGGTGGTGCC